>DATLUK010000385.1:0-6750 GCA_035533195.1 Acidimicrobiales bacterium
GCCGGGCGGCGGTCATGACGGCCGGGTCCACCGAGGCCAGCCCTCGCGCCAACTCCATGGCCTCGGCGTCGACATCATCCACCACCCGATGGACCAGGCCGGCGGCCAAGGCCTCGGTGGCGGAGATGTTGTCTGCTGTCATCACCAGCCAGGTGGCCTGGGCCGGCCCCACCGCCCGGGCGAGGGTCTGGGAGCCGCCGGCGGAGGGGAGCATGCCGAGCTTGGTCTCCGGCAGGCCGAGCACGGTGTCGGGGCCGGCCAGTCTGAAGTCGCACATGAGCGCCATCTCGAAGCCCGCCCCCAGGGCGTAGCCGTGCAGAGCGGCCACGGACGGCTTGTCCGAGTTGAGCAGTCCCGACCAGGGGTCCCGCCGCCACCGGATGCGCCGGGCCTCGAAGATCGAACCGGCTGAGCCGAACTCGCCCAGGTCGGCCCCGGCCGAAAAGTGCCGCCCTTCGGCGGCCAGCACAATGGACCTCACCTCGGGGAGCTCTCGTACCGCCCCGAAGGCTTCGATCAGCTCGTCCCTCATCTCCAGGTTGTAGATGTTGAGGGCGTCGGGTCGGTCCAGCACCACCCTGGCCACGGCTCCGCTCACCTCCAGTCTCACCGTGCTCATGGGTCCACCCCAGCCGGCGAAGTCACCCTCCCAACCTCGCACATTTGCTCCCCGAACGGCCCCGCCGGATACAAGTGGATGCCGGCCCCGTCCCGGGCGGCCACCACCGCCCCGGAGGCCCGGGCGGCGGCCAGCAGACGACGGCCGACGGCGGCCTCGGCTCGGGGCCAGGGGCCGGGGGGTGCCGTCATCAGGGGTTCCACCGTCCCGGCCAGGCTGACCTCCAGGTGCTCGGGTCTCCAGCCGCCCCTCCGCCCGGCCAGCGCCGCCACGGCCGTGGCCGCCGCCTCCAGGCCGGCCAGCGGGTCCGGGTAGCTGCTGGCGGGGACGACCGGCCCAACGCCGCTTCCGCTGCCGCCATGGCCGCCGAGGCCGCTCAGGGCGTGGATCCCGTTTCCGTAGGCGACCCAGTCCCGGGCCGGCCCCGGGGGGAAGGCCGGCATGGACAGGGTCACGGCCGCCGGCTCGGACCGGTCGGGCCGGTCGAGGCCGAGGCCGCGTCGGTCCAGGCCCAGCTGCGGCATCACCCGGGGCGAGAAGGAATCGATGACGACGTCGGCCGAGGCAGCCAGATGACGCAGGGCGGCCGCGTCCTCGGTGGCGTCGAGGGTCACGCAGTCCTTTCCGGCGTTGAGGGCGTTGAAGGTGGCTGAGTCCTCACCGCGGCCACCCCGTGATCGTCCGCCCGGCCAGATCCCCCGGCCGGACATTGCGCGGGTCCCATCCGGGCGCGACGGCGGCTCGACCTTGATGATCCTGGCGCCGAGCTGGGCCAGCAGCCAGGTGGCAAGGGGCCCGGCCCACATGGCGGTGAGATCGCACACGGTGATGCCCTCCAGCGCCGGCCGTCCCGCCTGGTCCGCCAGCGGGGTGGCGCCGGTGAAGACGCCCCGGCTGCACGCTCCATCGTCCCGGCCTCCGTCGTCTCGGTCTCCATCGGCCCTCCGGCCCGGAGGCACCGGGCGCCCATGGGGAGCAGAGCGCCAGGGGGGACACCCCCCTGGGGTCGGCGTCCGGTAGTCGCAGACCGGGAGCCTCCAGGCTTGAGCCTCGGCGGCGATCTCCGCGGTCGTGGCGTCGGGGCCCAGGGTCTCGAGCAGGCGGGCGAAGGCTTCGGCGTCGCCCGGTGCGCCCAGGTCGGCGTTGAGCCACCCGCCGTCCGGCGCGGGCAGAGGGGCCGGCGGCGCCGGCCACCAGTCCGAGCCGTAGGACGCAGCCATGACGGCGGGCAGGTGAAGCTGCATGAGGACGGCCAGGGGATCCACATCGATGTCCCGTCCGGCCATCCAGCCGGCCAGAGCGGCGGTGGCCAGGGCCCGGCCGAGGGCAAGATCGGCCACGCCGCCCGGTAGTCCTGCCGCCGCCAACTCGGCCAGGTCCCGGCGCAGTGGGCGCAGTCGGGCCACCGCCCGGCGTCCGGCCCCGCTGATCGAAATGAGGGCGTCCGGCTTAGCTTCCCCGGCCGAGGTCGGGTCCGGCTGGTCTGTCTCGGCCCTCGGCGCCCCCCCAGGCCCCGCCCCCAGCGGCGCCAGCCCCGCCCCCAGCGGCGCCAGCCCCGCCCCCAGCGGCGCCCCCAGCGGCGCCCCCGGCCCGGATAGCGGCCCCGCTCCCAGCCCGGACAGCAGGTCGAGACCTTGGGCCGCCGCCTTCGACCGGCCGGTGGCGCCGGCAGAAAAGCCGGCCAGGGGCGGGATCACCGACCGGTGAAGCGCGGGTCCCGCTTCGCGAAGAAGGCGGCCAGTCCCTCGTCCCGGTCGGAAGAGGCCTGGAGGAGATGGTTGAAGTCGGCCTCCAGCCGGAGGGCGTCGCCCAGGGGCAGGCCGGCGCCCCGCCAGACCGCCTCCTTGGCGTACTCAAGGGCGAGAGGGCCCCGACCGGCCAGGAGGTGGGCCACTTCGGCTGCTCTGGCCCCCGGATCGGTGGCCGACTCGTGGGCCAGCCCCATGTCCACCGCCTCCCTGCCCCCAACCTCGGAGCCGAGCAGCACGATCGGAGTTGCCCGGGATGGACCCACCACCCGGGCGGTCAGCCAGGCGGCGTTCCATGCCGGGAGGGCGCCCTCGGATATCTCGGGCAGGGCGAAGCGGGCGGTGGGAGCGACGATGCGGATGTCAGCCGCCAGGGCGATGGCCATCCCGACCGACCGGCAGGCCCCGGCGATGCAGGCCACGACCGGCCGGCGCGACGCCAGCAGGCGGGAGGGGGGGTCAAGGCCCGAGGTATCAGCTCGGAGATCGGCCGCCGGGCCGGTGCAGAAGTCCCCCTCGGCGGCGCGGAGGACGATGACCCTCACCTGGTCGGAGTCGTCCTCGGCCAGTTCGCCCAGGGCGTCTTCCAACTCGATGGCCGCCCGCCGGCTGAGCAATCCACCGGGCACGGCCACCGTCGCCACCCGGTCGGCCCTGGTCAGCTCCACCTCGCTGCGCTGCACCCAGGGATCATCGCGCCTGGTGCGAAGTCCCGATCTACCGTGCGGAGGTGGGCGACCCTGGACCCTTCGGCTCCGATCCCGGCTGGCGCACGCCGTCGGGCCGCCTATGGCGGATGCGGGTCTGGGAGGCGCTGGTGGTCGGGACCCTCCTGGGCCTCTTGATCGGCGGGGGCGTGATGGTGGCCAGCGTGGTCGCCGGTCTGGCCGTGCTGGTCGGCATCCTGGCCCTGTCGGTGACGTCGCTGTGGTTCCTGCGCCGGCGGTTCCGGGCCTGGCACTACCTGGAGCGGGCGGAGGATCTAGTGGTGGTCCGAGGAGTGATGCTCCGGCGGCTGTCGGTGGTGCCTTACGGCCGCATGCAGTACGTCGACGTCACCGCCGGCCCGGTGGAGCGGCTCTTCGGGCTGGCCACCGTCAAGCTCCACACCGCCGCCGCCGCCAGCGACGCCCGGGTGCCGGGTCTGGAGCCGGCCGAGGCGGCCCGATTGCGGGACCAGCTGGCCCGCCTGGGCGAGGCCAAGGCGGCCGGGCTCTGATGCCGCCGGGCGCCCAGCCACCGAGCGCCCAGCCACCGAGCGCCCAGCCACCGGTGGCCCCGTGCCCCCAGCCACCGGGCGCCCAGCCACCGGTGGCCCCGGGCCCGATCGGGGTGGTGGGCTGGCAGCGGTTGCACCCTCTCTCGCCTCTGGTGCGCTCGTCTCGGGCCGTCGCCGGCATTGCCGTGGTGGCGGTGCTGAACGCCGGCCAGGTCCGGCACGGAAACCCGCTGAGCCTTGCCATCTACGGCGCCCTGATCCTCCTCGGTCTGGTGGCCGGTTTCATCGCCTGGCTGGTCACCCGGTGGCGCTTGGATGCCGACGCCCTGCGCATCGAGACCGGGCTGCTCCGGCGGGACTCCCGGCGGCTGCCGGTCGACCGGATACAGGCGGTGGATCTAGTCCAACCTTTCCTCGGCCGCATCCTGGGCCTGGCCGAGCTGCGGATCCGCCTGGCCGGGGCCGATGGCTCCCGGGGGCGGCTGTCCTATCTGAGCGAGGCCGATGCCCACCAGCTGAGAGCCCGGCTGCTGGCCGCACACCACGGCTTGGACCAGGCCACGCCACCGCCCCCGGAGCGCGTCCTGCTGTCCGTGCCTACCGGCCGGCTGCTGGCGTCGGTGGCCACCAGCTTTCTCGGCAGCTCGGCCGGTGCCCTGACCCTGGTGGCACTTGTCCTCTCGATCACCGTTCCGTCCGCCCTGGCGGTGGTGTTCGGGTCGTCCTTCTCGTTGCTGTTCGCCCTTGGCAGCGGCATCTGGCGCCGGGTGACCTCCGAGTTCCGATTCACCGCCGCCGCCGCTCCGGACGGTCTGCGCCTGCGGGCCGGGATGTTCCAGACCGTGGCCGAGACGATCCCGGCCGGGCGCATCCAGGCGGTGCGGATGGTCGAGCCCCTGCTCTGGAGGCCCTTCGGCTGGCGCCGGGTCATCGTCGACGTGGCCGGCGGGACGGCCAACCGCAGGGGCCGGACCAGCGGCGGCGGCCAGGTGTCCAGGGCGCTCCTGCCCGTGGGCCGCGCCTCGGATGCAGAGCTGGTGCTGGACCGGGTGCTGGGCGATCATCGGGTGGCGCTCACCCGTCCGCCGCGGCGGGTCCGGTTCAAGGCGCCCCTCGGTTATCACTTCCTGGCCGCCGGCTATGACCGGCGCCACGCTGTGACCGTCAACGGCCGCCTGCAGCGGACCACCTGCTGGGTTCCACTGGAGAAGGTCCAGAGCGTCCGGCGCCTGCAGGGACCGGTCCAACGCCGGCTCCGGGTCTCCAGCGTGCACCTCGACACGGCTGGACGAAGTGTGCGCGCCGTACTGCGCGACCGCGAGCAGATCGAGGCCGACGCCGGGGTCGAGGAACTGGCCGAACTCTGTCGGA
This sequence comes from Acidimicrobiales bacterium, assembly GCA_035533195.1. Classification (GTDB taxonomy): domain Bacteria; phylum Actinomycetota; class Acidimicrobiia; order Acidimicrobiales; family JAJPHE01; genus DAHUYE01. Next base: position 4,958 of record DATLUK010000385.1, read on the forward strand.
CCGCCCGGGCTGCCCGGTCGCTTGCGGCTCCGCTTTCCTCAGTCCAGTAGTCCGACCACCCTGGCCACCGCCTCGTCCAGGTCAACCTCATCGGTTCGGATCTCCAGCTCCGGTTGCAGCGGTGCTTCATAGGGACTGTCTAGACCGGTGAAGGATTTGATCCCTCCGGCCTCGGCCCGGGCGTAGAGCCCCTTGGGATCGCGCCGGCGGCAGACCTCGATCGGCGCATTGACCCAGACCTCGTAGAAAGGCACTTGGGCGCCGGCGTGAGCGGCCCGGGCCCGGTCCCGCCCGGCCCGGAAAGGGCTGATGAGGCAGACCAGGGCGACGGTCCCGGCATCGGCCATGAGGAGGGCAACCTCACCCACCCGGCGGACGTTCTCATCCCGGTCCTGGTCGCTGAAGCCGAGGCCGGCGTTGAGGCCGTGGCGCAGGTTGTCCCCGTCGAGCATGTAGGCCGGCCGTCCGGACTCGAGGAGACGGGCCTCGACCGCCGAGGCGATACTGGATTTGCCCGAGCCGGACAGGCCGGTCAACCAGACGGTTGCCCCGGCGTGGCCCAGGGCCGCCCAACGTTCGCGGCGGGAAAAGTGGCCGCCGTGCCAGGTGATGTCGCTCAAGGAGAGCCGAGGATCATCCCGCCGGCCACGGTGGCGTTGGTGTGCTCATCGACCAGGATGAAGCTGCCGGTCGATCGATTGCGGCGGTAGTCATCGAAGAAGAACGGGGTGGTCGTCCGCAGGGTCACCCGGCCGATCTCGTTGAGGGACAGATCGGCGGCGTCCTCGTGGCGGTGCAGGGTGTTGATGTCCAGGCGGTAGTGGAGATCCTTGACCAGGGCGCGGGCCGTGCGCGTGGTCTGCTTTATGACGTATTTGGAGCCGGAGCTGAGCCGGGAACGATCATCCAGCCAGCACACCATGGCTGTCACGTCCTGGGACACGGTCGGGTGGTTGTGGGGCCGGCAGATCATGTCGCCCCGGGAGATGTCGAGCTCATCGGCCAGTCTGATGGTGACGGCCATGGGGGAGTAGGCCTGCTCCACCGGTCCGTCCATGGTGTCGATGGAGGTGATGGTGGAAGCGAAGCCGGAGGGAAGGACCATGACCTCGTCCCCGGGACGGAAGGATCCTCCGGCCACCGTCCCGGCGTAGCCCCGGTAGTCGGAGCCGTCGGCCATGTGCGGACGGATCACATACTGCACCGGGAAGCGGGGATCGATCAGGTTGCGGTCCGAGGCGATATGGATCTCCTCCAGGTGATGCAGCAGCGAAGTCCCCTCGTACCAGGCCATGTTCGGTGAGCGGTTGACGACGTTGTCCCCGTTTAGGGCCGACATCGGGATGAAGGTGAGGTCGTTGATGTCCAACTTGGCGGCAAAGGCCCCGAACTCCTTCCGGATGCCCTCATAGATGTTCTGGTCATAGTCGACCAGGTCCATCTTGTTGACGCACAGCACCAGGTGGGGCACCCGCAGCAGGGAGGAGAGGAAGGCGTGGCGGCGGGACTGCTCGACTATCCCCTTGCGGGCGTCGACCAGGATCAGGGCCAGATCCGCGGTCGATGCTCCCGTAACCATGTTCCGGGTGTATTGGATGTGACCCGGCGTGTCGGCGATGATGAACTTGCGCCGGGGCGTGGCGAAGTAGCGGTAGGCGACATCGATGGTGATGCCCTGCTCCCGCTCGGCCCGCAGCCCGTCGGTCAGAAGGGCCAGGTTGGTGTACTGGTCGCCCCGCTGGCGGCTGGTCCGCTCCACCGCTTCCAGCTGGTCCTCGAAGATCGACTTGGAG
>DATLUK010000386.1:0-5268 GCA_035533195.1 Acidimicrobiales bacterium
GGGTCGGTAGCCGAGGGAGAGAACGACATCATCGATGTCGTAGGCGGCCAACTGGGCCAGCACCCGTTCGATCATCGGGACCCCGGCCACGGACAGCATCTGCTTGGGATCGGTAGAGGTCAGGGGCCGCAGTCGGGTCCCTTCCCCTCCCACCAGTACCACGGCTTTCATGGGGAGGAGGTGGTCGTCTTGCCGATGGTGGTGGGCGTAGGCGAGGTCGAGGGCGAGGTCGAGGGCGCGGTGGGCGTGGTGGAGGGCGCCGTCACCGGGGTGAGCGAGTTGGTGGCGGCGGTGGTGGCCGTGGTGGAGGCCTTGGTGGCCGCGGCCGTCATGCCGGTGAGGACACCGGTCACGACCGTGCCCGGCGGCTTGGGGATGCTGGTTCCCCTGGGCACGAAGGCGACGGTGATGAGCTGGCCGTTCTCCAGCAGGAGGTTCCTCGGGTCGCCCGAGTAGAGCTTCCCGCTCTGCGAGGTCGGATTCGACCAGGTCTTGACCTGCAGGTAACCGGGCTTGGAACTGCAGCTCTGACCGTTGGTGTAGAGCTTGCCGCCGGGGAGCTTGATGGAATCGGCGGTGAGGGTCAGGCCCGGGTAGTGGCCGGTGAAGCGACCCAGGGTGGCGTTGGGCCCGGTGTCGGCATTGGTGAGCGGCTGGAGGTTGATGACGCCGTGACCCGAGGTCTTGATGCCGATAGCGGTGGTCGCAGGACTGGCGGCCAGCGTCGCGGCGGGGGTCCCGCAGATGTCGAAGGCCAGGCCCTCGGTCCAGTCGGCGGTCAGGGTGGGCGGAATCTTGTCCACCGCCGCGGATGCCGGGTGAAGCCGCTCCTGGCGGGAGTAGGTCACCAGGGTGACCCCTATGACCACGATGACAGCCATCGCCACCCACCAGCTCCACGGGGTATTGCGGCGCGTCGACGCCCGACCCCCACCTGTAGCCGCGGCGCGCGCGACCCTTCGTCCGATTGAACCCCTGGCCATGAGGGCGACAGACTAGTGGCGGGCTCGGTAGTGCTCTCCCAACCTCTGGGCCCAGGCCAGGAAGGTGCGCACCACCAGCCCGGCCGCCACCAGGGGAAGGAGGAGCCGGCGCCAGCCCTGGCTGGACCGGTAGGCGAAGCGGAGGAGGGCACGGTGGTGCTCGGCAATCATCCGGAAGGGGTGGTGGTCGGTGGAGACCCCCTGGACGTGGTGGATGGTGCCGGCCGGCTCATAGACGACCTTCCAGCCCGCCTTCCACGCCCGCCAGCAGAGGTCCACGTCCTCGGAGTACATGAAGTACGACTCATCGAAGCCGCCCAGCTCCTCCAGGGCGTTCCGGCGGGCCAGGAAGCAGGCCCCGGACACCCAGTCCACCTCGGCCGGGGCGTCGTGGTCCCAGCCCAGCATCTTGTAGCGGGCCGACCAGCGGTTGCCTGGAGCGATCATGCCCAGGAAGGCATGGCCGACGGCGTCACCCAGGGCCGGGAAGGTCCGAGCCGAGGGGTAGAGCTGGCCCTCGACGTCCTCGATCCTCGGCCCGGCTATGGCCCGGCGGGGGTCCTCTTCGAGGGAATGGCGTAGGGCCTTCACCACTCCGGACATGAGCACCACATCGGCGTTGCAGACCAGGACCAGCTCCGACTCGGTAGCCCCCAACCCGACGTTGGCGCCGGCGCCGTAGCCCAGATTGCGTCCGGTGGGCAGGAACCGGGCCGGCAGCCCGGAGCCGGCCAGCACCTCCCCGGACGCATCCACCGAGGCGTTGTCCACCACCACGATGGGGCCGACCCCCTCGTCCACCAGGCTCTGGACACAGGCCACCAGGTAGGGGGCGGCGTTGTAGTTGACGACCACCGCCGCCACCGATGGGGTCCTGTCAGCCATCCAGGCGGGCCCGGAACCACTCGGCCGTGCGGGCCAGGCCCTCGGCCAGGGCCACCTTGGGCTCCCAGCCCAGCTCGGCCCGGGCCAGGCTGATGTCGGGTCGGCGCTGGGTGGGGTCGTCCACCGGGAGCTCCTCGTGCACGACGGCCGAGGCCGATCCGGTGATCTCCAGCACCAGCGCAGCCAGCTCCGAGACGGTGAACTCATCCGGATTCCCGATATTCACCGGTCCCACCAGGCCCGAGTCCAGGAGGGCCAGGATGCCTGCCACTTCATCGTCCATGAAACAGAAGCTGCGGGTCTGGGTGCCGTCCCCGTAGATGGTGAGCGGATGGCCAGTCAGGGCCTGGACCAGCAGGTTGGATATGACCCGCCCGTCCCGGGGACGCATATGGGGGCCGTACGTATTGAAGATCCGCACGATGCCCACATCCACGCCCTGGGCCCGGTGGTAGGCCATGGTCATGGCCTCGGCAAATCGTTTGGCCTCGTCGTAGACCCCGCGGGGCCCCACCGGATTGACGTTGCCCCAGTAGTCCTCGGTCTGGGGGTGGACCACCGGGTCCCCGTAGACCTCGCTGGTGGAGGCCAAGATGAAGCGGGCCCCCTTCTCCATGGCCAGGCCCAGGCAGTTATGGGTGCCCAGGCTGCCCACCTTCAGGGTCTGGATGGGAAGTTCCAGGTAGTCCCGGGGACTGGCCGGGCTGGCGAAATGCAACACCGCGTCCACCCGGCCGGACACGTGGATGAAGTTGGAGACGTCGTGATGCACGAAACTGAACCCGGCCTGGCCGAAGAGTTCCTCGATGTTGTCCATCGAGCCGGTCACCAGGTTGTCCACACAGACCACCTCCACGCCGCGCTCCATGAGCCGGGTGCAGAGATGCGAGCCCAGAAAGCCGGCGCCGCCGGTCACCACCGCCCGGTGGATGGATCGGGGCACCGGCCTAGGCCTGGCCGACGCCGTCGTAGCGGAACCCGGCCCGGCGGGCGGCGGCGGGGTCCAACAGATTGCGGGCATCCACGATGCGGGGCGAGGCCATACGGGTGCGGACCTGGCCCAGATCCAGCCATCTGAACTCGTCCCATTCGGTGAGGACCACCAACACGGTGGCGTCCTCGCAGGCGTCGTAGGGGTCGGTGACGGTGTCCATGCCCGGGAGTTCCCCGTGCACGGTGGGGTCATAAGCGGACACCTTGGCCCCCATCCGGTGCAGGCGATCGACCACGGCCAGGGCCGGGGAGTCCCGCAGATCATCGGTGCGGGCCTTGAAGGTGAGGCCCCATACCGCCACCCGCACCCCGTCCACCGAACCGCCGGCGGCGGCCACCACCTTGGCCACCACCCGCTCGTGCTGTTCGGAGTTGACGGCTATTACGCCCTTCAACAGCTCGAAGTCATAACCGGCGTCCTCGGCTATGCGCACCAGGGCCCGGGTGTCTTTGGGAAAGCAGGATCCGCCCCAGCCGGGACCGGGGACCAGGAACTCGAAGCCGATGCGCTTGTCATATCCCATGGCCAGCACCACTTCGCGCACATTCGCGCCCACCGCCTCACAGAGGTTGGCCACGGCGTTGATGAAGCTGACCTTGGTGGCCAGAAAGGCGTTGGAGGCGTACTTGATGGTCTCGGCCGTGGGCGGGTCGGTGACCACGAAGGGTGCCTTGATCGACTCCAGCAGCTCGCAGACCCGGATGGCGGCGGAGGAGTGGTCCGAGCCGATCACGATGCGGTCGGGGTGCAGGAAGTCGTGCACGGCCGAGCCCTCCCGCAGGAACTCGGGGTTGGAGACCACGAAGACATCCGAACGCCCGAGAGCCCGCTCCACCACGTGGGTGGATCCGACCGGGACGGTGGACTTGTTGATGACGATCGACTCGGCGGCTAGGACCGGGCCGATCTCGCATGCGGCGGCCTGGATGTAGCTCATGTCGGCCGAGCCGTCCGGGGCCTGGGGGGTGGGCACGCACAGGAAGATGAACTCGGCCTCGGCCACCGCCTGGGCCGGGCCCAGGATGAAGGAGAGCCGGCCCGCCTCCATGCCCTCCCGCACCAGCTCCTCCAGGCCGTCCTCCACGATGGGGATGTGCCCGGCGTTGAGGAGGTCGACCTTGGCCGGGTCTATGTCGGCACAGATCACGTCGTGGCCGAGATGGGCCAGGCAGGTGCCCGTGGTCAGGCCCACGTATCCGGCGCCCAGCACTGCCACCTTGGCCATCAGGTTTCCTCCTTGAGGATCAGGTCGACCAGTCTGGCCGCCGGCTCGTGCCAGTCCCCCAGAAGAGGACGGCCCGAAAGGCGCAGGGCCAGGTTGTCCAGGACGGAGTTGGCCGGCCGGGGGGCCAGCAGGGGGGGGTCGAGCTGGCCCGTGGAGATAGGTTCGACCACGGAGGGGTCCAGGCCTGCCTGCTCCACCACCGCCCGGGCCAGTCCGTACCAGGTGGTTGGTCCCTGGTTGGTCAAGTGGAAGACGCCCGGCACCCGGGACAAGGCGAGGTCGGCCAGGACGGGAGCGAGGTCGGAACTGGCCGTGGGGCAGCCGTGCTGGTCATCCACGAAAGGCAGGCGCCGACGCCCGGCGGCCGCCCCCCGGGCCAGGCGCAACACCGTGCGCACCATGTTGGGCCCGTGCTCCCCGAACAACCAGGCGGTGCGCACGATGGTCCACTCCGGGTCCATGGCCTTCTCGCCCCCCAGCTTGGACAGCCCGTAGACCGACCGGGGCCCGACCGCGTCCCATTCGGTGTAGGGGCGCTTGAGCTTTCCGTCGAAGACGTAGTCGGTGGACACGTAGGCCAGGTGGGCGCCGACCCGGCGGGCGGCCTCGGCCAGGTTCCGGGTCCCGAAGGAGTTGACGGCAAAGGCCCGCTCCGGGTCGGTCTCACAGGCTTCCACCGCCGTCATGGCCGCCCCATGGATGATCCAGCGCGGCGCGATGCCGGTGACGGCCTCCAGCACCAACTCCCGGTGGGTGATGTCGAAGTCGTGGGAGTCCACGCCGATGACCTCCAGGCCGGGCCGGCCCTCCAGGTGGGCCACCACGTCCCGTCCGAGCATCCCGGCCGCCCCGGTGACCATGACGCGGTCCGCCATTACCGGCCCGCCCCTGTCCGGTCCGCCACAACTGGCCCTCCCCGGTCGGCCACTACGGCCGGCCCTCCCAGGCCGTTCCTTCTGCCACCGGGGCGCGGTCCCGAAGCGGCTCCCACCACGAGCGGTTCTCGGCGTACCAGCGCACTGTCTCGGCCAGCCCCGGCCCGAACTCGACCGTCGGGCTCCAGCCCAGTTCGGTGCGCAGCTTGGTGGAGTCGACCAGGTAGCGCCGGTCGTGGCCGGGCCGGTCAGGGACGATGGACTTGAGGGAGGCCGGCTTGCCCAGGGCGTCGAGGACGGCGTCGG
>DATLUK010000387.1:0-5551 GCA_035533195.1 Acidimicrobiales bacterium
TGGTCCTGGCCGATGTGGCCACGGTCGAGTCCCAGGTCGATAAGCGGCGCAAGGCGGCCCGGGCCGATAAGAGCCTGGCCGGGGAGGTGGCGGCCCTGGAGGCGGCGCTGGTCGAGCTCCAGGGCGGGACGCCGCTCTACCGCTCCGGCCTCTCGGCCGATGAGCGCAAGGCGCTGGTTCCCTTCTTTCTTCTCACCAACAAGCCGGTCCTGGCCGTGGTCAACCTGGGCGAAGACCAGCTGGCCGAGGCCGAGACCCTGGTCAAGCCGGTAGCCGAGGAGCTGGGCCGGGGCGGGGAGGTGCTGGGTGTCTGCGTCCAACTCGAAGCCGAAGCCGCCCAGCTGGACGAGACCGGCCGGGCCGAGCTCCTCGAGGGTCTGGGCCTGGGTGAAGGGGCCCTGCCCCGGGTCGCCCGCACCGCCTACCACCTGCTCGGCCGGCGCACCTTCCTGACCACCGGGGACAAGGAGTCCCGGGCCTGGACCTTCCGCAGCGGCGCCCGGGCCCCGGAATGTGCCGGGGTCATCCACTCCGACCTGCAGCGCGGCTTCATACGGGCCGAGGTGATCCGCTGGGACGAGTTGCTCGGGCTCGGATCCTGGAGCGCGGCTCGCGATGCAGGCAAGCTCAGGGTCGAGGGCAAGGACTACGAGGTGGCGGACGGGGACGTGCTGGAGATCCGCTTCAACGTCTGACGGGGGGCGGTCGGATGGCGTGGCTGATGAGGGAGGACCAGGTGCTGGCCTCTGTCGAGTTGGTGACCGACCGTGTCGGGCGCCTCCGCGCCCTGTCCAGAAGGATCGACGGTGCCCTGGCCCTCCGCCCGGCCTGGGCCACCCACACCCTGGGTGCCCCGGGGCGGGTTGACATCATCTTCTGTGACTCGGCCCTGGTCGTTTTGGAGATCCTGGCCGACGTCGCTCCCAACCGGGTCACCCGGCTCCGGCCCCGGGCCAGATGCTTGATAGGGGCGGAGGCCGGCTTCATCGGGAGGCACCTCCTGGCCGTCGGGGACCGACTCGAGATCAGGGATTGACCCGAGAGCAAAAAGTCAACGGCCAGCCCGGTCGCCTGGTGCTGGTCGCCACCCCCATAGGCAATCTGGGCGATCTCCCGCCCCGGGCCATCGAGGCTCTGGGCGGGGCCGACGTGATCCTCTGTGAGGACACCCGCCGGACCCGGGCCCTCTTGACCCACGCCGGCCTGTCCGGCCGGCGCCTGGTGGCCATGGACGCCAACCGGGAGGAGGCGGCCATCGCCCGGGTGTTGACCCTCATCGGTGAGGGCAAGACAGTCGCCCTGGCCACCGACGCCGGGATGCCGGCCGTATCCGACCCTGGGGCCAGGCTGGTGGCGGCGGTGACGGCGGCAGGGGAGGAGGTCAGTGTCATCCCGGGGCCCTCGGCGGCTCTGGCCGCCCTGGTGGTGAGCGGGCTGCCTACCGACCGCTTCGTGTTCGAGGGATTCCTGCCCCGGAAAGGTTCGGAGCGGGCCGCCCGGCTCCAGGCCCTGGCCGCCGAAGAGCGAACCACGGTCATCTTCGAGGCGCCCCTGCGCCTGGCCGCCACCCTGGCCGACCTGGTCGCCGCGTGCGGCGGGGAGCGACGGGTGTCGGTGGCCCGGGAGCTCACCAAGCTGCACGAGGAGGTGTGGCGCGGCACGCTCCGGGATGCGGCCGACCTGGCCGGCGGGGCGAACCCCCGGGGCGAGCAGGTGGTTGTCCTCGGGGGCCGGCCGGCCGCCGGCGCCCCTGACGAAGAAACGGTCATCCTGGCCGTGAGGGTGCGCCTGGATGCCGGGGACTCAGCCCGCGACGCGGCTCGGGCGGTGGCCACCGAACTCGGGATACCCCGCCGGGCGGCCTACGAGCTGGCCCTCAGGTTGCGCTAGCCACCCGGCTAACCGCTGGCCGCCAGCCGATCGTCATCGGTGAGCTCGCCCACCGCGCTGGCGCAGTCCGAGCACACCCAGCGTTCCCGGTAGGAATGCAGGTTCTCCTGGCTGGAGCAGAAGGCACAGGCATGGCCGGCCTTGGTCAGGGTGATGGTTCCGTCCCTCACCGCGATCTCGAGCTCGTCTCCGGCTTTGATGCCGAGCATTCGGCGTAACTCGACTGGCACCACGATTCTGCCCAGGTGGTCGATCCGCCGCGGCAGACCACCGTTATTGATCATTAATTCCTCTCCTCGCGTCGGTAGGGTACGGTCGGTGGGACGCCTCTTCTTGACTACCCCGATCTATTACGTCAATGACGTCCCCCACATCGGGCACGCCTACACCACTGTGACAGCTGACGCCGTGGCGCGGTGGCATCGTCTGGCTGGGGAAAGTGTGTTTTTTCTTACCGGGACTGACGAGCACGGGGTAAAGGTGGCCCGGGCGGCCGAGGCCGCCGGCCGCACCAACCAGGAACACGCCGACGCCACCGCCGCCCGCTTCCAGGAGACATGGAAGCTCCTCGACATCAGCTACGACGACTTCATCCGAACCACCGAGCCCCGCCACCAGCTCACCGTCCAGGCCTTCCTGCAGAGGGCGTACGAAAACGGCTACATCGAACTGGACACCTACGAGGGGCTGTACTGCGTGGCCTGCGAGGCCTATTACATCGAGTCCGACCTGGACGACGGGCTGCGGTGTCCGACTCACGGCACACCGGTGGAGCGCCTGGTGGAGGAGAACTACTTCTTCCGACTCTCCCGTTTCCAGGGCCGCCTCCTCGAGTGGTACGAGGCCCATCCCGACTTCGTCTCGCCCGCGTCCAAGCGCAACGAGGCCCTGGGCATCATCCGCCAGGGCCTGGACGACGTTTCCCTCAGCCGGACGTCGACCACCTGGGGCGTGACGGTGCCCTGGGACGAAAAACACGTGTTTTACGTGTGGTTTGACGCCCTCATCAACTACGTCACTGCCATCGGCTACGCCGGGGATGCGGACCGCTTCGAGACCTGGTGGCCCTCGACCCACCACATCATCGGTAAGGACATACTGCGGTTCCACTGCGTCTACTGGCCGGCCATGTGCATGGCGGTGGGACTGGACCCGCCGCCTCGCATATCCGTGCACGGCTTCCTTCTGGTGGGCGGGGAGAAGATGTCCAAGACCCGGCTCAACCAGATCGCCCCGGCGGAGTTGGTGAACGATTTCGGCGTGGACGGTTTCCGCTACCACTTCCTGCGCGACGTGCCTTTCGGGCCCGACGGGGATTTCTCCTACGAGGGAATGGTGAGCCGGTACAACTCCGACCTGGCCAACAACCTGGGGAACCTGTTGTCCCGGGTGGCTACGGTCGTGGCCCGCAAGTGCGGGGGAGTGGGCCCCAAGCCCCGGCCCGACAGCCCCCTGGCCGCGGTGGCGACTCAAGCCGTGAGCAAAGCCGACGCGGCCTGGCGACGCATCGCCCCCAGCGAGGCGCTGGATGCCACCTGGTCGATCCTGCGGGAGACCAACGCCGCCCTGGAGGAAGCCGAGCCTTGGCGGGCGGAGCCCGGTCCCGAGGTCGACGGCATCCTGGGCGACGCCCTGGAGGTCCTGCGCCTGGTGGCCATCCTGGCCTATCCGGCCATGCCCGGCGCCTGTGAGGAACTGTGGCGCCGGATCGGTCTCGGGGGTTCCCCGGCCGACCAGCGCCTGCCTGGCGCGGCCGAGTGGGGGGGCTATCCCGGGGGTGTCGAAGTCGTCCCTGGCGATCCACTTTTCCCCCGCAAGACCACCTGATCCGGCCTTGGCCTGGACCGACAGCCACTGCCACGTCCTGCGGGACGAGGACCCGGCCGCCACCGTGGCCCGGGCCCGACTGGCCGGCGTGGACCGCTTCGTCCTGGTCGGCACCGATGCCGAGGAGTCTCGACGTTGCGTGGAGACGGCCCGCTCCCTGGGTGGCCCCGGGGCCGGGTTATGGGCGGCGGTGGGCCTGCACCCGCACGACGCCAGCACCGGGACCGGCCCGGTCCTGCGCCTACTGGACGAGCTGGCGGGCGATCCCGTGGTGGTGGCGGTGGGCGAGTGCGGCCTCGACTACCACTACGGGCATTCCCCGGCTGAGGACCAGAAGCGGGCCTTTGCCGAGCAAATCCGGGCCGCCCACCGCCTGGACCTGGCCCTGGTGATCCACAGTCGTTCGGCGTGGGAGGACACCTTTGCCGTGCTGGAGGCCGAGGGGGTCCCGGAGCGGACCGTCTTTCATTGCTTCACCGGGGGCCCGGAAGAGGCCGCCCGATGCCTGGCTGCCGGGGCCTATCTCTCCTTCTCGGGCATCGTCAGCTTCAAGAACGCCGAGGATGTCCGGGCCGCCGCCGCTGCCTGCCCGGCCGGGCGCTACCTGGTGGAGACCGACAGCCCTTTCCTGGCCCCCGTCCCCCACCGGGGCCGGACCAACGAGCCCGGCTTCGTGCCCCTGGTCGGGGCGGCCGTGGCCGCCGCCCGGGGCGAGCCGGTGGAGGTGGTCGAAGCCGCCTCCAGCGCCGCCGCCGCCGCCCTTTTCGGCTGGCCCTGAGCCCCGGGCGGGCTGGCCCTGAGCCCCGGCGGGCCCTCTAAGAGGAGGGCGGCCGGTTGCCCTCCTGTGGGGTCTCCCCTAGGGTGTCCTGATCGCTGGCTCGGTCGGCGATCCTTTGGGCGGAGCCACTGGTTCTGTCCCTCCCACGCCCTTATGAGCGACGGTGAGCTGAACCCCCAGCGGCCCCAGGCCCTACGGACCGTCGCGCCGGTCGCCATGGGACCGACGGCCCCCGGGTCCGGGCCGGCTCGCCCGAAGGCGCTCCCCGTGATCCTGTGCCTGGCCCTCCTGGCCGCACCGTTGCTGTTGATCAAGGCCAGCATCGGCCGGGCCGCTACTCGTCTTACCGCCGCCCACTCGGCCCCGGCCCGCCCCCTTTCGGGCGGGGCCCCCTCGGACGGCTACGGCGTCCCCGACGGGATACTGACCTCGGCCGACCTGGCCGCCACCGCCGCCGACGGGGTCACGGCTTCGGGAGCCGCCGTCCTGGCCGCCGATGCCGCTCAGGCCGGGCTGGACGCGAGTCCGGGCGCCCCGGCCGTTGCCTACATCGCCTCGGTTTCACCGGCCCAGCCGGTTTCCTCCCCCACCTCGGGGGCGCGGTCATCCCCGCCCAGCACGTCGCCTCCGACTACCTCCCCGCCCCCCACCGATCCTCCGACCACGTCCCCGCCGACCACCCGGGCGCCGACCACTACCACCACCCGGCCCCCGCCCTCGAACACCGAGACCGGTCCCGCTTCCTGGTACCAGGCCCCGGCCGGGACGTGCGCCCATCCCACCCTGGCCTTCGGGACGGTGGTCACGGTGGAGAACCTGGCCAACGGGGCGACCACCACCTGCCGGGTCGAGGACCGCGGGCCCTACCAGGGAGGCCGGATCATCGACCTCTCGGAGGCCACGTTCTCCCAGATCGCCTCCACCTCCGACGGCGTCATCCAGGTCCGTATCTCCTGGTGAGCCGGTCGGCCGGGGCCGGCTGACCGAGCTGATCAACCGCCACGGGCTCCGCCCCAGCCGCGCCCTGGGCCAGAACTTCCTGGCCGATCCGAACAC
>DATLUK010000388.1:0-4314 GCA_035533195.1 Acidimicrobiales bacterium
CGCTCGGACAGGGCGGCCGCTCGGGCCCGGCCCCGCAGACCGGAACGATCCATCCGGGACACGGCCAGCTCGGCGTCCAGGGTGTCGAGACGTCGCGCCAGGTTCGCCTCGGCACTGACCCGCTGGGCGGCAGCCCGCACGGCGGGGCGGAGGCGCACCAATCGATCCAGGTTGGTCCGGGCCGCCTCGATCTCATCGGACAACCCCGAGGCGATCTCCTCCTGCTCGGCGGCCACCCTGGTCATGGAGTCCACGCCCAAGCGGGCATCGGCAATGGCCCGATGTAGCCGTACCTCGGTCCAGGAGCCCCGAGGGGCCTGGGCTCGGGCCTCCTGGCGAGCGGACAGCTCGGCCCGCGCCGCGCTGACCTGGGCCACCCGCCGGCCCGCCTCGCCCGACCAGGCCACTCGTTGGGCATGGGCGGCTTCCAGGGCGGTGATCTGGGCGGCCAGCTCCGCCGCCCAGCGGGCGTGGCCGGCGGCTCTGGCGGCGTTGCCGGCCAGCAGGGCGACGCCTTGGGCGGTGTGGGCGGCCCGAAGCTGGGCGTAGCGCTCGGCCAGCTCGGTGGCCACGGATGGCGGAGCCAGCTCGGCGGCCGCCGCCTGGATCATGGCCTCCAGGTGCTCGGTGGGCATCCCGGCCAGGGTGGGTGCCTCGCTGTGGCCCAGGGCCAGGGCGGCCCGTTCCCACCAGGCCCGGGCGTCGGCCCGCACAGCCGCGGGCCGGGGACCGAGAGCTTCGGTGGGGTCTTCCCAGCCGAAGGCCTCCCGGTAGCCGGCGACGGCCCCGGCCCGGGCCAACCAGGAGGCTGGGTCGTCCTGGGGGCAAAGTCCGAGTCCGGTCGCCCAGGCCGGTTGGTCAGTTGCGACCGTCTCGGCCAGCACGGCCACTCTGGCGTCCATGGCCGCCGCCACCTGGGCCAAGGTGGCGTCCAGATCGCAGCCGTAGGAGGGACACAGCTCGGCGAAGCTGGCGTCCCCCGCCAGGCGAGCCGAACGCTCCGCTGACCGCAGGCGCCAGTGCAGGACGGCGGCGATGTCATCGGCGTCCTCCAGGCCCCGCAAGCCGGCCGCGTCCACCAGGGCGGCGCCGGCGTCGATCCCGGCCGCTTCGATCCTGCGCAGCCGGGCGGCCAGGGTCCCCCAGGCGTCGGAATCCACCATGGCCCGGGCCAGGGAGGCGTCGTAGCCGGCGGACAGGACAGCCATCCAGCGCTCCCGGCCGGCCTCGGCCAACAGATCGCTCCAGATCGGGAACAAGCCCGCCAGGCTGACCGCCCGGCGCGCCTCGGCCTCCGCCGTGGCCAGGGCCGAGCGGGCGAGGGGGTCCTCCTCCCGCTCCAGGATGCCGGCCAGCACGGCCAGGGGGTCCTGGAGCGGTCCGTCCTGGTCGGCTCCCTCGGGCCGGGTGCAGATGACATAGGCGTGGTTGGCCAACGCCCCACGGGTCAGGCCCACGTACAGCCCCGCCCGGGAGGTGGTGGGGCTGATGAGGGTGTGGGTGATGTCGGTGGTCACGCCTTGGGAGGAATGAACCGTGCCCGCGTAGGCCAGCTCGACGGAGGTGGCCAGGTAGGAAGCCTCCAGCTCCACCCGCTCGGGGATGGAGCGGCCCTCCGAGTTCAGCCGGGCGGCGGTGATGCCTCCGCCATGCACGCCGATCACCTCCCAGCGGTCCCGGTTGGCCACCCAGGACCCGGCCGTTGTGGCGATCGTTCGGTCGTTCTGTCGGGTGACGATGCGGTCCCCAACTCCGGCCCGGTTGCCGTCGGCCAGGGCCACGGTGACGGCGTCATCCACCCGGCCGACTTCGACCAGGGCATCCCGGAACCGGCCCGACAGCCCGGCGGCGGCCTCGTTGGTATCGGCCAGGACGAATGTGGCCAGCCCCCGGGCCTCGTCGGCCAGGGCGGCTTCGAGGACGGCGGCTTCCATCTCTTCGACGCTGCCCCCGACGATCCGGGAGCGCAGCTCGTATTCCTCCAGCACGGTCACATCCCCGGCCCGCAGGCGCAGGCTGGCCGCTGCCTCCCAGGCGGCCGCGAAGCGGCGAACCTGACTCAACTCGACCGCCCCCAAGCTCTCGACCAGATGTCGGAACAGTCCCGACGCCTCTGGCGCTTCGAGCTGGTGATGGTCACCCATCAGCACCAACTTGGCCCCCGCCGCGGTGGTGAGGCGGGTCACCTCGTCCAACACCATGCGCGAGGCCATGGCCGCTTCGTCGAGTATCACCAGGGCGCCGGGGGAGATGCCGAAGGCGGCCGGCCAAGACAGCGTCGCCCGCTCCTCGGGGCTGGCATGGGCGTGCTCCCAGCACAGCTTGGCCGTGTTGAGGGCGTGGATCCCGGCCGCCTGACCCAACACCCGGGCCGCCGTCTCCGACGGTGCCAGTCCCATCACGGGGCGCCCCGAAGAGGACCAGGCCCTGGCCAGTACTCCCATGGTGGTCGTCTTGCCGACCCCGGCCGGGCCCAGGACCGCCTCCACCGGACGGCCCGAGCCCAGCACCGCACGCACGGCCAGTTCTTGGTCCAGGCCCAGGTCGACCTGACGCAGGACACGCCCGACCCGGCGCCCGACCACCACCGGGCCGTCGCTGCGGCCGGCGGCGGCCAGGACCCGGCGTTCGGCCATCAGACCCCCGGCGGTGGCGTAGCGCTCGGCGCCGTGTTGGACATAGACCGAGGCGCCATCGCCCCGGCGGAGGCGTTCGGGGACCTCGAATGGAGCTGGCACGGCCAGACTCACCACCCCCAGTTCATGGGCCCGATCGCCAACCGCCGCCCCCACCAGGGTGTCCACCCGGGCCAGGAGATCCTCGGGGGTGGACTCGGCCTGCACAGGCAGAGCCAGGGTCACCGCTCGGGCCAGGTCGTAGCGGGTCCAGGTGGAATGGGTGGTCTCCACGGCCTCGATGGCGCCGGTCAGTACCTCCTCGTCGGAGGGGACCGGGGCGAGGTCGGCGTCGTGGAACAGGCGGGCCTCGGTGGCCTGGGCCCAGACCTCAGCCAGGGAGCCGCCGACCCGGTCCCTGGTCTCGGCCGCCCAGCGGGCCAGGGCCTCGGCGGTGGTCTCTGATCCCTCCTTCCGCTGTCTCGTCTGCAGGGTGGCCCAGTCGCTCATCCGGGCCCGGATCCACTGGGACGGCTCGCTCCCACGGGTCTCGGTGTAGGCGGTGACCATCTCCGCCAGCTGACCCTTGACCTGGGTTCGCCGGGAGCTGAACAGGGCGCAGATCTCGGTATCCACGCCCACGATCTCCCGGGGCCCGCCCTCGACTCGGACCTCGTGGCGGACTCCCAAGTCCCGCTCCAAGGCGGCTTCGCGGACCCGGTCGTAGATGGCTCCGGCCGACGCCGCCGCCCGGTAGATGGCCGGGCCATCCAAGGACCGCCACTGACCGTCGGCGCAGCGAACCCGGTTGAGAACGGCGTTGTGGGTATGTATCTGGACATCGCCGGCCCGGGACATCCGGTGGTCGAACGAAGCCACCACCCAGCCGGTTGTATCGACCTGGCGGATGCCGTTGTAGCCCGTGCGGGACCAAGCGGCCTCGCGCTCCAGGTAGGCCAGAGCGGCTTCGACGCCTTCGTGATGGGCGGCCCAGATGGCCTCCCGGCCGGGCGTATCGGCGGCAGCCCACAGCACGCTTAGGGATTTCGGAGGCGAAAAAGTCAGGTCGAAGCCGGCCACCGACCGACGCTCCCCGCCCCGGCGGATGGCGGCCTCGCGCTTGGCCCACTCCTCGGATATCCGCGCCTCGTTGGTGGTCCGCTCGGCCTCGATGGTGGCCGAGCTCTCGGCATTGGCCACCATCTCGGCTTGGCGGATGACCCAGTCCCGTCCGGCCCGGGCCCGGTGGTCTCTGCGAGCCGCCTCCAGGCGTTCGGACAGGGGCCGGTAGATGCGCGCCGAGCGACCCAGGAGGATCGCCTCGGTGGGGTGCAGCAGCAGGCCGAAGACCCGGTGCATCTCCTCCTCGCTCACCGTCCCGGTCAGGCCAAGCTCGGAATAGGCGGCGCCCCCGGACCACCGGCCGGGGGACTCCCCCCGGGCCACGTCGGCGGAGTAGTAGTCCTCGGCGCCTCCCGAGACCTGCTCGGCCAGATAGCGCCAACCCCCACCGGCGAAGATGCGCCCGATACTCAGCATCACCGGGATACCTGGGCCACCGGGAACCCAGATTGAAAAAGATTGCCGTGACCTGGGACTTCTCCACCGGACCCGGTCCGCGGTCCGGGCGGCCGCCCGTCATCATTTCAATGCAAGGGTGTGCCAACACCCGACCTTGACTTTGGGGGTTCTGACCGCG
>DATLUK010000389.1:0-8952 GCA_035533195.1 Acidimicrobiales bacterium
GAGTTCGGCTATGAACTTGTTGCGGAAGGCCACCAGGCCCATCAGTTCGACCAGGTCATCCACCTTCTCGGCCAGGGCATCCTCGGACTCCGCCACCCGGGGAAGTCCCATCAGGGCGGGGATGGCCGACTCGATCTCCGACTCCTGGTGCAGAGCCACCGCAATCGATTCGGCCACAGTCAGGGAGGGCCACAGTCGGGCGTCTTGGAAAGACCTGCCCATTCCGTGAGCGGCCCGCCCGTAAGCGCTCAGCTCGGTGACGTCCTGTCCATGGAGGATGACCCGGCCCCCGTTGGACGGGGTGAAGCCGCTGATCAGGTCGAACAGCGTGGTCTTACCGGCGCCGTTGGGTCCGATCAGCCCGAGGATCTGACCCTGCCGGAGCTGGAGGTCAACACCGTTGACCGCGGTCACGCCTCCGTACCGCTTGGTCAGTCCGTGGGTCTCCAGCACCACCGGTGCGTCGAGGAGCGCGGCGCGTTCCGCCTCCCGGGTACGCAGGGCGGCCGCTATCGAGCGAGCCGACGGCGGGGCCCCCTTGCTTCCGTTGGTCCCGATCCCGGCCAGCTCCTGGCCCACCGCCGCCCCCTGGAGGAAGACCGCCCGGAGGATGTCGGGGCGTTCGAGGAGCTCGGCCGTTGGACCTGAGAATCGGACCTCACCCTTCTCCATGAAGATGGCCCGCTCGGCCAGCTCGAGAGCCGTGTTCACGGACTGTTCCACCAGGATGATGGTCGTGCCCTTGGCGTGGATGTCGCGAACGATCTCCAACAGACGGCCGACCACGGCCGGGGCCAGGCCAAGGGAGAGCTCATCGATGAGCAGGAGCTCCGGCTCGGCTATGAACGCCTGAGCGAGGCTGAGCATCTGTTGTTCACCCCCGGACAGGTCACCGGCCAGGGCAGAGGACCGCTCCTGCAGGATCGGGAAGTAGCCGATGACCTTCTTCGTCTGCTCGGCCACGTAGCGGCGGTCCTTGCGGAACATCCAGCCCGCCACCCTGAGATTGTCGGCCACGGACAGGGTGGGGAACACCCCGCGGCCACCCGGGACCTGCATGATCCCCAGCTTGGCGGTGGCCATCGGGTCGGAGTGGGTGACGTCCTGGCCGTTGAAGTACATGACCCCACCGACCGGGTCGAGCAGGCCACTGATCGCTTTGAGGAAGGTGGACTTGCCCGCGCCGTTGGTGCCGAGGAGGGCGACCATCTCGCCCTTCTGGACCTCGAAGTCGACGCCGAAGAGCACCTGAACCCCACCGTAGGCGACGTCGATGCCGCTGCAGGCGAGCAGGGCGTCGGACTTCCCCGCCTCCCCCTGTTTGCGGGCCTGGGTGATGTCCCCGTCAACGAACCGTGCCGCCGACAGACCGAAGAGGCCCCCCAGACCGACCAGGATGGCCAGCACGATCATGGCCGCCCGTTGGCCGTCGGAGTTGACCACCGGTCCGATGACGAAGAGCTGGATGGATATGGCGCCCAACCCGTAAAACAGGAGCGTCCACCCATAGGTCTGGGTCCGCAGGGTCGGCGGTGAGATGATGGATACGAGAGTGGTGTAGATCGGCAGGAACCCGATGGCGCCGACACTGAGGAGGGTGGCGCCGGCTATGGCCACGATCGAGTTGTGGACGCTCACCATGATCAGGATGCCCATGGCGAACTCGAGGATGAAGACGCCGTTGGCGATGGCCATCCCCTTGAAGTTCCAGCGGTTGAGCAGTCGCTGGGTGATCCCACCTCCCAGAGCCACGCCGACCAGGCCGCCGATCCCGTACAGAAGGACGATGCTGCCGCGGGCCGTGTCCCCGTAGTGGTACACGTCCTTGAAGAATGTTGACAGCAGGGTGGCGAATGGGAGAGTGCCACCCCCGAACAGGAAGGCCGCCAGCCAGGTGCGACGGGCCGTACGGATGGAGCGGACCCGCCGATAGCCCTCCAACACCCCGATCTTGGTGGGCGCTTGGGGCATCAGGCCCATGGACACCCCGCGGGGGGGTTCCTTGAGCAGGCGGAGGAAGCCCACGAAGACGAAGGTCGGCACCGCCAAGATGACGAAGGCAATGCGCCACCCGAAGATGGCCCCGAAGATGCCCGCCAGCGGGCCGGCCGCTATGCCCAGGCCCTGACCCCAGAACCGGTAAGACCCGAAGATGACCCCCAACCCCTCGGGGGGGTAGAAGTCGGCCAGGAGGCTCAG
The DNA here is from genome assembly GCA_035533195.1 of Acidimicrobiales bacterium. GTDB lineage: Bacteria > Actinomycetota > Acidimicrobiia > Acidimicrobiales > JAJPHE01 > DAHUYE01. The sequence continues at coordinate 2,200 of DATLUK010000389.1, forward strand.
GTAGATGGTCTCACCGGTCAGGAGGCCGACACCACCGACCACCCGGGCCAGGATCAGGATGATCAGGACCGGAGCCAAGCCGGTGAAGATGGCCGTGATACCCCAGATGATCCCGGCAATGGTCGAGAGCCGGATGCGATTCATCCGATCGCCCAGCACTCCGACGTAGACCGACAGCATGATCGGCACCGCGCCGGTCAACGAGGCGATGGTGTCGGTGGCGCCCGTGCTGATGTGGAAGGTCTGGCGGATGTCAGGAGCCAGAACACCGAAGGCGGTGCTGTCGAAGCTCGTCACGCCGGCCAGGCAAATCAGGATTCCGAGCGGGAGCAGACCGGTGGATCCGGCCGCGCCGACCAGGGCGGAGAACCGCCCGGCCAAACCATTGTCCTTGGAGGTGGCGGCGGTCATGACGGCTGGCCCACGCCGAGGGCCTGGCGGGTGTCGGCCAGGAGGATGGTCTCCCCGCTGATGGAGATTCCGGCCAGGGCGGCGTCCTCGGCCTCGTCCTCGTTGTCCTCCGCCGCCGTCGGCCGAGCGGCCGGCGGGGCCTGGGCCTGGCGCACGTCGGCCACCAGGCTGGGAACGTAGAGGTGATTCCGAGCGGCGTAGGCGCGCAGCAGGTAGTCACGGATGTTGAAGAACACCTCTCCCAATCCGCCCGGGATGAACATGAGTATGAACACCACACCGCCGCCGGTCACCAGGGTTCCGTAACCGCTCGGCAGCAGGTACTGCGCTCCGTAGACGAAGACGGCGCCGAGGACCGCTCCGGGCAGTGACCCGAGGCCGCCGATGACCACCATCAGGAAGAAGTAGATGCCGTTCTCCGGGGCGTAGTCCCCGGAATTGAAGCCCTGCTCGAGGATCACGTAGAGGCCACCGGCCAGACCGGCCAGGGCGCCCGAGATGGCAAAGGCCATGAGTTGCACCCGGGTGGTGCTGATGGCGAAGGACTGCGTGGCCTGACGGTTGTCGTTGCTGGAGATCATGGCCCGACCGGCGTGGCTGTTTCGCAGACCCCGCACCGCCACCAGGGTCAGGACCAGCACGATCAGGCAGAAGTAGTACATCTCCGAGTCGTTGGCGATAGACAGCCGCCCGAACAACGGATTCTTCGGGACCTCATTGGCCGGGATCAGCCAGGGGAAGTACTGGGGAAGGAAGAAGTACCCGTTGGCCACCACGGCCAGGCCCAGGGTCACGACGGCCAGATAGGGCCCGCTCCCGAAACGGAGGGCGGGTATGCCGAGAAGTAGAGCCAGCACGGCGGTGACGGCCATCCCGGCGGCCAGGGCCAGGAACACGTTGAGGCCGTGATTGGCCACCAGGATGCCGGTCACGGCCGAGCCGAAGCCCATGAAGGCGATGTGGCCCAGGGAGATGTGCCCGGCCCAGGCCGTCAGGATGACCAGCGAGGCGGCCACGATGGAGTAGAGCAGGATGATCGAGGCCAGCTGGGTATGCGCCGGGGTCTCGAACAGGGGAATGCACAGAGCGAAGGTCAGGATGGCCAGGCGCAGGCCCGAACTCGCCAGGCGCACCGGGCGTCGGTTGGCCAGCTCCGGTGGGATCGGGCGGATCTGGCGGATGGCCTGCCAGGTGGTGATGCCGGCGTCCACCGCCCGGGTCAGGCGCTCCCGGCGCAGTAGAAGGGCCACCAGGACCACCACCAGCTGGGTGAGATAGACGTAGGCCGCGTTCTGGAAGGTCCAGGCCCCAAGCTGGTCGACAATGCCGAGGCCGATGGCCGCCACCACCGCCGTCGGCATAGAGGTGAGGCCGGCTATGACTGCGGCGGTAAGGGTCTCGAAGAGCAACGGGGCGCTGTTGCCCGAGACACTTCCGAAGGAGACGAAGCCCAAGATGGGCACCCTCAGCAGGGCGGCCAGGGCTGACATGACCCCGGCCATGATCCACACGACCGTCGAGAGGCGCTTGACCGGGACGCCGAGCAGACGGGCCCGGTCACCGTTGTCGGCGGCGGCGCGGATGGCCACGCCGTAGTTCGTGTAGCGCAGGAACCAGGTGAGACCGACCATGACCAGGGGCACGACCACCAGGGCGGCTATGTAGTTCCCGTTGAAGAGCACGGGGAAGACCCGGAAGGTGACGGTGAACGGTGTGTTGAAGGTCCCCGAGTTCGAGCCGTTGCTCCAGACGACGGGGATGATGATGCTGAGGGCGTTGAGGATCTGGCCGACCCCCAGGGTGATCACCGCCACGATCAGGCGGGGGGCGTTGGAGAACCGGCGCAGGACCAGAGTCTCGACCAGGCCGCCGATGAGGGCTGCGGCCACCAGCCCGGCGCCGACGGCCAGGAAGTAGTTGAGGTGATATTTGATGTGGAGCTCGATGGCCAGGATGGCCGCCACCGCCCCCAGGTCGGCGGCGGCGAAGTTGAGCACCCGATTGGCCCGGTAGACCAGGACGATGGACAGGGCGATGAGAGCGTTGATGGCCCCGAGCACCAGCCCGGAGAGCATGATCCCAGTCGGGGCGCCATGCTTGAGCACGGCGGCCAGGACGGCCCAGGCCACCAGGGCGGCCACTGCCCACACCAAAGCCCGGCCGGCGGGCCGGCGGGCCAGTGCCGCCCGGGCACCTTGGAGGCGCTGCGCCGTCGCCGCGAGGGCCTCGGTCACAACCGGTCCCCGACCGGTGGGTGACGCCTCACGGGTAGTAGGGCGGTTGGCTGGTGGGGAACTGACCGAGCTGGAAGCGCTGGCCGTTGTAGATCTGGATGTAGGTGCCCGGCTTCCCGTCCACTGGGGACGTGGTCGAGGCGTCCCAGTAGATCTGCCGGGAGTCCACGATGTCCGTGTGGGCGTGCCCGAAGTTCCAGGTGCCGAACTCCCCGGTGCCCGCCGGGATGCTGGGGGTGGCCGCGGCGATGTTGGCCGCCGTCAGGTCGGGCCCGGCCGCCTGGAGCTGGTTGAACATCGACAGCAGCTCGAAGTAGTCGGTGGCCGAGGAGATGTTGAGGGGCACCCCGGCGGCCTTGAGGGCCTGGCCGGCCTCACCGGTGGGGTTGAGGATGGCTGAGGTGGCGGCCAGCTGGGACAGGCCGAAGAGATGCCCGGTGATGGCCTTCGAGTCCCAGAGCTGGCCGTAGCTGTCCGTATCGGTCTCGGCCACCCCGATAAGCGCCCACTCCGGGTAGTAGTTCTGCTGGACCGCGTCCTGGGTCATGAAGATGGGTGAGATGGGGTCACACGCCAGTACCACCGTGGTGTCGTCGTTGGCGGCAAACTGGATGATGGCCTTCTGGGCGTCCTGGGGGAAGGTGGCGATGTCCAGGGCGTAGTTGTACTCGTCCTCCCGGCTCTTGGCGATGTGGTACTGGTTCTCCTCAACACCAAGCGCCGCCTGGGTGCACTCCTGGTAGCCCTGGTTGTTGGGAACATAGGTGGCGAACTTGCGCTGCTTACCGTTAAGGGGCACGACACCGTCGGAGGCCGCCCACTTGGTCGGATACGGTCCCAGCTGCTTGCCCACCCACTCACCCACCTCGAGGGAGATGAGCGTGCAGTTCATGGTGATACCCCACACGTAGGGGTTCCAGGACTGGTAGAACGCCTCGGGGTAGTAGGCCGCCCCTTCCGGGACGTCGAGCTGGTAGCGGGCCGCGCAGGCCGAGAAGGGCTCGGACTCGAAGATGCCCGACCAGTTGATGCCCCCGAAGGCGTGGATGCTGTTGGCCTCGGTGTCGGCATCGGCGCAGGCCTGGGCCTGGCCCTGGCCCAAGGCCTCATTGGTGCTGCTGCCCTGGCCGGTGAACATGTCCAGCTTGACCTGACGGCCGTAGAGCTCGAACTGGGAATTCATCCATTTGACGATCGATTGGTCATAGCCGTAGCTGGTGGCGTAGCTCACGCCGCCGGCCGCCTCAACCTCAGCCTGGGTGGCCAGGGAGTTGGCCCCGGTGGCGTCGGAGTACTGGCGCACGGCCATGGTGATGGTGCTGGCCGTCACCCCCCGGGCCGTGGTCCCCCCGTTGTTGCCCGAGAACTTGGCCACGCAGTTGTCGGCGTAGGCCGAGAAGGGGATCTGGCGCACCCCTGACCCACACGTCGTGCCGCCCCGGGTGACGCCGGTGCCGGCCCGCACGGTGCCGACCGGACCCGAAGCAACCGATCCGCCGGTCCCGCCGCCACCCGACGCGCCTCCGCCTACGGACGAACCCCCGCCGGATGCCACCGCCCCGTTCGAGACGCCACCGGTGGATGCCCCCACGGAAGAGCCGCCCGAAGACAGCCCGGAGCCGCCCGAACCAGACGAGCCGCTGGAGGCCGAACCCGGGCCCGATCCCGCCGCCACCGAGCTGCTGCCGGGCACGCCCGGCAAAGAGCTTCCCCCGCTGCCGTTCACAGCCGGGAAGACGGCCAGGGCCAAGGCGCCCAGCATCCCGCACACGTACAGCAACGCGTACTTGCGCACGTGGTAGGCGCCCCGCAGCGAGTTGCGGGCGAACGGGTCCTGCAGTGAGTTGATCTGTTCTTTCTGCTCACGGGCAGACGTGGGCATGCGGTTTACTCCCTTCGAGGCCCCGCGGCGCTAACTCGACTGGACCTTGTCCGGTCGCTCCCAGCCGGCGGGGATGGGTGTGACGTTCGACACATCGGCGGCGTGCTCCTGCTATTTCCCAGAATTCGGACTTCTGCAACCGCGCCCAGCCACGGGCGTGGCCCCTCCGCTGCGGTCTCCGCGCCCCCCTCCTCGGTAACGTGGCCTCAGTGGACGAGGCTGACCGTACCCCGCTCCAACGTCTGGCGGTAATCGCCTCCCAGGAGGTGGAGGTGGCCCCCGGCCTCTCCCATATCGAGGCCTACACCCGCCACGGCCTCCTGACCATCCTCTGGCACGGTCCGGCCGAGGCGGAGACGGCCGTGGTGGCCGGGGGCGGCGGCATGGGGGGCCTGCTCGGTCCGGCCGACGGCTTCTACCACTGGCTGGGCTGCCATCTGGCCGAGGAGGGGATCGCCACCCTCCGGGTGGGCTGGCGGGTCCCCAACGACCTGGACTCCTGCACCCTGGACCTGGCCGCCGCCACCGAGATGGTCTGCCGGCGGGGGGCCCAGAGGGTAGTCACCCTTGGGCACTCCTTCGGGGGCGCCATTGCCGTGCGGGTCGGGGTGGCCATCCCCGCCGTGGTGGCCGGGGTGGTCACCTTCGCCACCCAGTCGGCCGGCTGTGAGATGGCCGAGGGCCTGGAGGGTCGGCCCCTCCTGCTCTTCCACGGGGACGCCGATGAGCTCCTGCCCCCCGCCTCCAGCGAGATGGTGCGCTACCTGGCCGGGTCGGGGGACCTGGTCATCCTCCCGGGCACCGGCCACCTCCTGAGCCAGGCCGCCGAGCAGCTCCGGGCCCTCACCCCGCCGTGGATTCAGGACGTTCTGGCCGGCCGGCCGCCGGCCCGGCTGGGTCCGCTCAGCCCATCACCCGGGTGAGGATCAGCACCCCGACCAGGGCCAGGACCGCGCCGCCGATCTCCTCCGCGTAGCGCTCGACCCGCCGGCCCAGGCGGGCTCCGATCTCCAGTCCGACGAGGGAGAGAGCCACGCTCACTCCGGCGATGATCAGGGCGGCCACCGGCATCGGCACCTTGAGTGTGCCCATGGCGAAGCCGACCACCAGGTTGTCGATGCTCAGGGCCAGGGCCGAGAGGGCCAGCCGGCCGGTTTGCTGGGAGCCGCCCTCGCCACCCTTGGAGAGGGCGGTGTAGGCCCCGGTAGCGATCAGCAGTCCCCCGCCTATGTATCGACTGGACCCCCCCAGGGAGCCGGCCAGGTCCGAGCCGATGATCAACCCGATCACCGGCATGCCGCCTTCGAACAGGCCGAAGAGCAGGGCGACCCGGAGCCGTAGCCCAGCGTCCACGCCCCGAAGGCTCAGGCCCACCGACGCGGCAAAGTTCGACATCCCCACGGACACAGCCACCAGCAGGAGCTTGAGCACGATGGTCCTGGCCCTACCCGAGCCGGTTCAAGACGAAGCGAAGCGGGCCCGGCCGGGTCCGTGCTCCAGGAATGAGGCCACGCCCGTGGCCGCGTCAGGAGTGTCGAACACCTCGGCGAAGTTGGCCTCCTCCACGTCCAGCCCCTCCCCCAACTCCAGGTCGGCGCCCCGATCGATGGCCCCCTTGGCCAGGGCCATGGCCCGGCGGGGCCCGGCGGCCAGGGTGACGGCCAGGGCCAGGGCCTCATCGATGGTGGAACCAGCCGGCACCACCCGGTCGGCCAGGCCGATGCGCAGGGCCTCCTCTGCGCTCACCTGCCGGCCGGAGAGGATCAGGTCCTTGGCCCGGGCCGGACCGACCAGACGGGTCAGGCGTTGGGTGCCCCCGCCGCCGGGGATGATGCCGAGGAGGATCTCGGGCTGTCCGAACTTGGCCGCGTCGGAGACGACCCGGAGGTCACAGGCCATGGCCAGCTCGCAGCCGCCGCCGAGGGCGTAACCGTCGACGGCGGCCACGGTGGGCACCGGGATGGCTGCCACCGTGTCCAGGGCGGTGCGGAACCGTTCGGCCACCTGGCGGGCCCGAGCCGAGGTGGGCCGCCCGGAGTCCGGGTCGATGAATTCGTTCACGTCGGCCCCGGCGGCGAAGATCCTGGGACCGCCCCAGACCACCACCGCCCCGGGCGGGTCCTCGATCAGTTGGGCGGCCAGTTCGGCCAGCTGGCCCAGCAGCTCCGAGGAGAGGGCGTTCATCTTGGGCCGGTCCAGGCGGACGACGGTCACGCCGTCGGCCCG
>DATLUK010000390.1:0-5687 GCA_035533195.1 Acidimicrobiales bacterium
GCTCTACAACGAATGGATCGGCAACGACCGACAGGTACGCGCCCTGATCGCTGAGATGCGTGAGGTGGCGGCGCAGGCCCAACAGCTCATGCTCGAGGAAACCCAGAGCAAGGCTGGCTGAGGTTTAATCGCAAGTTGAGAGGAGCCCCATGAAACTCGGCCTTCAGCTCGGCTACTGGCAGGCCCAGCCTCCCACCGATGCCCTGGAGAAGATCCTCGAAGCCGAGAAGCTCGGCTTCGACATCGTCTTCACTGCCGAGTCCTGGGGCTCCGACGCCTTCAGCCCACTCGCCTGGTGGGGGGCATCCACCACCAAGATCCGGCTGGGCACTTCCATCGTGCAGATGTCGGCCCGGACGCCGACATCGACGGCCATGCATGCGCTGACGATCGACCATCTCTCCCACGGCCGCATGGTCCTTGGACTGGGCCTGTCGGGCCCCCAGGTCGTCGAGGGCTGGTACGGCCAGCCCTTCGGTAAACCGCTGGGCCGCACCCGCGAGTTCGTCGGCATCGTTCGTCAGGTGCTGGCCCGGGAAGCACCAGTGACCAGCGCCGGGCCGCACTATCCCCTCCCCTATCAGGGCCCCAACGGCCTGGACCTGGGCAAGTCCCTGCGCCCTATCACCCACCCGCTCCGGTCGGATCTGCCCATATGGCTCGGGTCCGAAGGACCCAAGAACGTGGCCCTCACGGCCGAGGTGGCCGACGGCTGGCTGCCCATCTACTACTCGCCCAAGGTCGGGGACATGTACAAGAGCTGGCTCAATGAGGGCTTCTCCCGCCCCGGAGCCCGCACCACCCCGGACCGCTTCGAGATCGCCACCAACTGCTCGGTCGTCATCACCGATGAGCGGGAGCAGGCTCTCGCAGCCATGAAGCCGATGCTGGGCTTCTACATCGGTGGCATGGGGGCCAAGGACATGAACTTCCACAAGAACGTATTCGCCCGGATGGGTTACGAGAAAGAGGCTGACCAGATCCAGGATCTGTTCTTCGAGGGCAAGCGCGAACAGGCCACCGCCGCGGTTCCCATCGAGATGGTCAGCGACATCTCGCTGGTCGGAACGCGCGATCAAATCCGGGCCGACCTGCCCATGTGGGAGGAGTCCGGTGTCACTACGCTCGTAATCGGTGCGCGCTCGCTGGACGAGATGCGCAACGTGGCCGAAGCGATCCTCGGCGCCTGACGCCGCTACCCCGCGGCCGGGGGCGCCATGCCCAGTAGCCCGGCCAGGAGCTGTGTCACTGGATTGTTGGTCTCCATATCCGGGTCGACTGGCAGCTCCCACTGCCGGAACATCTGGGCCAGGCGCATCATCACCACGGCAAAGCGCAGACCGGCAAAGACCTCGTAGAACTCCACGTCACCGGCCACCAGGCCGGTGCGCTCCTGCCACAGGTCGATGGTCTCCTGCCGGCTGCCCAGACCGTCCAGACGAGCCAGGCCGTTACCCTCCGATGAGAAACGGTCGAGGAAGAGCCACCAGCCCAGGTCCATCTCCGGCCCGCCGAGCGACAGCATCTCCCAGTCCAGAACAGCCCGACACTCGGGACCCTCGAAGAGCATGTTGGCGATCCGGGCGTCACCCCAGGAAAGGGCGGTCGGCTTCTTGGCGGGCACGTGCGAGGACAACCAATCCCAGGCCGCCTCGGCCACCGGCTGAGAGCGCCCGGCCGAGCCCCACGCCAGGGACTCCTCGTAGTAGTTGAGCTGCTGCTCCAGGCCCGTCGCACCTCGGTGCGGCTTGGCCAGGAACTCGAAGCCGCCTTTCAGGCTCTCCCGATGAACTTCAGTGAACGCGTCCATGGCCGACAGCCACAGTTGGTGGCGTTCGGGGGGCTCCATGTCCTTGAGGAACCCCTCGGCGTTGTAGGGAGGGCTGTCCCCCGGTGCCTGGCCCGTCACCCGGTCCATCAGGAAGAAGGGGGCCCCGAGAACAGTGGGGTCCAGCTCCAGCTCCCGGACGCGTGGAACGCGGACCCCCCGACTACCAAGCTCTCTCAGCACTCGGTGCTGGAGCTCGAAATCGTCCTCCAGGAAGACGCGATAGCCGGTGGGTTTGACCCGCAGCACCAGTGCCTCCGACCGTCGCGAACCCCCTTCGGTCCAGGTGGCATCGAACAGCAGGGTCTCGTTGGAGAATCCAGTCGCACCGGGAGCGCTCAGCTCCGAGATCGCCAGGCCGCTGGCGTCGGGGCGTCGCGCCGTCAGCCAGCTCCGGATCGCCTGCCGGGCGACCTCCAGGTCGCGTTGGGCTGGTATCGGCATCAGCGACCCTTGAAGGCCGGGGTGCGCTTCTCCATGAACGCCAAGGGGCCCTCCTTGGCGTCCTCAGTCATGAACACGGCCATCCCGATCTGGCTCTCGACCCTCATGGCCTCGTCCTCGGACAAGCCCTCGGTCTCGCGCAGCGAACGCAGGACGGCCTGCACGGCCACCGGACCATTGGCACAGATCATCTCGGCTATCTCCAGCGCCTTCTCCAGCGCCTGGCCGTCGGGGACCACGTGGCCGATGAGGCCGATCTCCTTGGCCTCGGGCGCCCGCAGGTGGCGCCCGGTGAGGAGGATGTCCGCGGCCAGCGTGTAGGGAATCTGCCGGCGCAGGCGGACGGTCGAGCCGCCAAGCGGAAAGAGCGACCAGCGGACCTCGGAGACACCGAAGCGCGCGCTCTCGCCGGCCACGCGGATGTCCGTCGCCTGCAGGATCTCCGTCCCCCCGGCCACCGCCGCGCCCTCCACGGCGGCAATCAACGGCTTGGTCAGATGGAAGCCCTTCAGCAGGGGCTTGATGACTCCGTCGGCCAGCCCACTGGCCGGGGCGGAGCCCTGGCTCTTGGCCTCCGCCCGGAAGGAGTCCCCCGGATGGGACTGGGTCATGGCCTTGAGGTCGGCTCCAGCGCAGAACGCGCCTCCGGCACCGGTCAGGATCGCGACACGAATGTCGGGGTTGGAGTTGACCTCGTCCCAGGCTTCCCCCATCAGCTGCATCATCTCCCCCGACAGGGCGTTGCGCGCCTCGGGGCGGTTCATAGTAAGGACCAGCGTATGGCCGACCCGTTCGGTAAGTAGGTGAGCCTCGCTCATGTCAATCTCCTTAGTTAGCTGACGAATAGGGGCCGGGCTCCCGCCGCAGGAGCTCCCCGGTCGAGCTCCGCTGCAACGACTCCAGCATCACCCGGCCAATCGATCACGCATCGCCCGGTAGGTCCACCTCAAGCACGCCGTCGGCCACCAGCTCATCCAGTCGGGCGTCATCCAACCCGAGCAGATCCCGACCGATCGCCCGCGTGTGCTCACCAAGCGCGGGGGCGGCAGCGATGATCGGATCGGGCATTCCCGTGGCCTTGAAACAGGGTCCCTCCAGGAGCATGTCCCCGACTCCGGGCTGGGCCACCGGGACCAGGTAGCCCCGAGCCCGGAGGTGGGGGTCATCGGGCTCGTCGCTGGCGTAGACCATCATCCCGGCCGGCACCCCGTGCGACTGCAGCAGCTCCATCACCTCACGGTCGGTGCGCGTTGCCGTCCACTCGGCCAGGTGGCCGTCGATCTCGTCGTGATGGGCATGCCGGCCGGCCGCCGTGCCGAGGTCCGCCCGGGTCGCCCAGGCCGGCTCCCCGAGGGCGGCTACCAGCGCCTTCCAGTCGGCGTCGTCCCGGCAGGTGATGACGCACCAGCGCTGTTCCCCGGAGCACTGGTAGACACCCCACGGGGCCCCGCGTTCACGACGGTTTCCGAGAGGCTGGACCGATCCGGGCTCAAGGCCCTCCTTCAGGAAGTAATGGGCCATGAGGCCCAGCACGACCTCGACCTGGGCCACCGAGACGTGGATGCCCGCCCCGTCCGGACCCCCGGAGGACGCTGATCCCGGCCCCGCCCCATAGCGGCCGATGAGGCCAGCCAGGACGGCCACCGCGCAGACGCGACCGGCCACGTGGTCGGGGAAGATCACCATCGCGCCCGGGGGCATGCCTCCCCCGGGGTAGTTCCACAGCCAGGTCATCCCACCGACAGGGCGGGTGCTGGGGCCGTAGCCGAGCCAGTCCTTCCAGTTCCCATGCGAGCCCATCAGCTGGCTGCTCACCATCACCACGGCGGGATTGATCCGCTTGAGGACCTCGTAGCCCAGACCCATCTCGTCCATGGTGCCCGTGGAGTTGTTCTCGATCACGACATCGGCCTGGGCCACAAGGGCTTTGACCAGCTTGAGGCCCTCGGGCGTCTTCACGTTCACGCCGAGGCTGCGCTTGGATCGACTCGACGACGCGAAGGAGGGGCTCATCTCCGACCCGGACACCTGGCGGATGAAATCGGGATACGTCCGCGTCTCGATCTTGATGACGTCGGCCCCATACTCGGCGAAGAGACGCCCCGTCTCCACTCCTACCCCCCCGTGCCCGAAGTCCAGCACCCGCAACCCCACGAGTGGCAACCGCGCCGCACCTACAACCTCCGCCGTTGATGCCACGGCCGACGCGCCGGCGGCCGCTCCGTCCCGGAACGGCCAGCTCGCCTCGATCTCCGCGTCGTGCTCTCCGAGGGCCGGAGCGCGGTGACGGAAACCGGTGCGCTGACCGTTGATCTCGTAGAACCCCGACGTGATCGGACCACTCACGCCTGGTGCCACCTCCGTGTCAAGAAAGGACACCCGGTCCTGGAAGTGCTTGGTCTCCAGGATCGCCCTCGGGTGCAGGCAGGGCGTCATGACGATCCCACGCCGCTGGGCGTCGGTGGCCAGGTCCGACATCGTGCTGTCGGCGAAGAGCTCCTTGAACATCGGATCGAGGATGTCGTGCTGGATGCTGAGCCGGCCCAACAGGCTGTCCCAGTGCTCGTCCTGGAGGATCTCGGGCTCGCCCAACCAGGCCCGCATGGCCCGCCACTGCCGCACGCTGAGGATGACCAGGCGCACGTATCCGTCGGCGCAGGGGTAGAGCGGGTAGACGGGGCCATGCCCGTTGCGCACCTCCCCGTACAGGCCGCCACGGTCGCGGATGGCGCTGTAGTTGGCGAGCGACCAGTCCGTCACCTGGGCCGTGGCCTCGATTATCGATAGGTCGATGTGCTGGCCCCGTCCGGTGGAGGTGATGCGCTGCCAGTGCGCACAAAGACCAGCGAAGGCGCCCATGATCCCGGCTACGTCATAAGCCAGCGCGCCGGGCACGAGCAGCGGGGGCAGCTCGGGGACGCCCGACCGGAACAGCTCCCCGGCCATCGCGACGATCACGTCATCAGTGGCCTGCCAGTCCCGGTAGGGACCAGTCTGGCCGAAGTCGGTGATCGAGACGACCACCAGGCGCCCGAGACGTTCGACCACCTCGGGCGGGTCGAGTCCGAGGCCGGCCAGGGTGCCCGGGCCGGTCGTCTCGATCCACATGTCGGCCCGTCCCAGCAGGCCCAGCAGCCGCTCCCGGCCGGCCTTGTCCTCGATGTCCACCACAACCGATCGCTTGTTGAAGTTGCGCACGGCGTAGTACAGGCTCTCCTGGCCGTGAAGCGGCGGCAGCGCACGCGACCGCCCGCCGCCCGGTGGCTCCACCCGGACCACATCGGCCCCCAGGTCGGCCAGGAGGCGGCCACACAGCTCGCCCTTCTCATCGGCCATGTCCACGACCCGCAGGCCGTGCAGGGGCAACTCATCGATCACAGGTGGAAACCTCCAGAAGTTTGGCGTGTGGCTCGAC
>DATLUK010000391.1:0-14307 GCA_035533195.1 Acidimicrobiales bacterium
ACCGCGGCCACACAGCCGGTGCCGAGGTTGGCGGCCATGGCCAATTCCCACGCCTCGGTGCCCTTGAGCTCCCCGAGCACGATCAGATCGGGACTGGCCACCCGCGCCGAGCGGATCAGGTCGTAGAGCGACTCCACCTTCGAGGTCTGCCAGTACTCGCCGTTGAGGAGAGGAGCCGACAGTTCCCGATTCTCCTCGGCCACGATGGTCCGCCGCCACGCCGGCACCGCCCGTAGGAGGGCCTCGATGACGGTCGTCTTGCCCGCCCCGGGCGGGCCGACCACCAGGACCTTGACCCGGGAGGCCGACATCACCACGGTGAGGAACATGGCTGCTTCCCGTGACAGGGAGTCGAAGACGACCAGATCGTCCAGGGTGGTGTTGCGCTTCTGGGGCAGCCGCAGGGTGAAGGCGATGGTTCCATCGATACGGGGGGCGATCGACGCCTGGAGGCGGGCCTGGCGCGGACCGGGCAGCGTCACGCGGATTCCATCGACCTTGGGATGCGAACCGTCCAGCTGCTCTCCTGCTCCGGCCACCCAACGCTGCACGACGTTGAACACGGCCGACGCGGGCAGGGGCGGCTCCACGGCCCGGGTGTCTCCGGTGACGGTGCGGTAGGTGAGTTCACCGTCGGTTCCGTATATCTCCTCGACATCCGGGTCGGCGATCAGAGCCTCGAGCTGGGTGCCCAGGCCCTCGAGGTCCCGAACCAGGCGACCGAGTACATCGTCAGGGCGGGCGAAGGGCTCGTATCCACCCGCCCCCCGCATGGCGTCGCGTTGGAACCGCTCCAGCTCGCTCTCCACCATCCGACGGACCTCGGTCCCGGCGCTGGCCATGTCCAGATCCCGTTCCGCCACCATGGCATGGAGGCGCTCCCGCAGGGCTTCGTAGGCGGTGGTCACGGCGTCCTCACCGCGAGACCACCAGACCCCAGCCCTCGCTTCGGGCCGGAGCCGCGACATGCGCAATGGCCTCCACCGTTCCGAGACCGGCGGCCAGGCGCCGGATGCAAGCATGCCAGCGACCCCTCGCCACCAGGTGCGAGTTCCACCGGGCCAGTCTCACGGCGTCGTCTTCGGGCAGGAACCACAGACGCTGGAAAGGACGAAGGGCGGTGGCGGCACCGACCAGCTCCGCCAGCTGCGCCTCCTCGAAACGGGCCCGCCCACCCCCGCCCAGAACCGCCCACGCCGGAGCACTGGTGGCCAGCTCGGCCGCCGCCGCCTTCCACCCGCCCAGCTCCACTGCGCCCATCGGGTCCGCCGTCGCCACCGCCACGGCCACATCGGCCACACCGAGGAGCGCCCGGCCTCCGGCAAATCTGTCCTTCCCCACCGAACCCGGCGCCGCCACCAAAGGCCCGGTGCTGACCAGAATGTGGCCGTAGCCGCGCCGGGCCTCGGAGATCAGACCGAGCAACGAATCCGGGTCGGTCAGAGGAGGACCCCCCGGCAGGGAAGTCTGCGCGACCAGATCGAATCGTCCGAGAGGGCGGGCTCCGTCATCACGGGCGCCGGCCAATCCATCCGGCAGAGCCGACTGGCCATGCGACACCCGGCCCAGCGCCCAGGAGAGACCCACCGCCGGGGACCGGGACAAACGAGCCGCCATCGAGGCGGCCAGGGGGTCGGCTTCCACCACGAGGACACGGCTCCCGGCCGCTAGGGACTCGGCCACCCCGATGACCGTCTCGGTCAGGCCGCATCCACCCGTGACGCTGTACCAGACACTGACAGCGCCGCCTCTGTCCCCGTCGCCCTGGCGCCCATGCATCGACGGGCTGAGGGACTCCCCCCTGGGCTCTCCCAGGCTGGAGGGCTGGCCCGCCTCCGGGGCCGGGGCGAGTCGCACCACGGTCTGGATGAGTTCCTCGGGCACGGTGGCCGCTGGCAGGATGAGTTGAACGCCCAGTCGTTCCAGATACCCCCGGCCCATGCCGCTGGTCTGGTCGAACAGTCCGACTACGAAGATGCCGTCCGCCACCGCCTCGGCAATGGCCGGGGATGAGAACGTCCTGGCCGTGTCGTCCACCAGCAGGATGTTGAAGGGATCCCGCCCCGGTCGGCGGAGCTGACGCGGATCGAGGAGAGTCTCGACCTCGACACCGGCAGCGTGATCCCGGGCGTAGTTGCGGAAGCTCTTCGACCAGGGCGCCGGCGTGGCCGCTATCCCGATCCGACGGACCGGAGGAGTCATCCGCGTCCTCCGGAGGTCGAGGCCGCTTCCCCGGTGGAACGGACCAGTTCGACCGTGCTCGCCCCGCCCGCGCTCGACGCCCCCAGCGCGGCCGCCAGTCTCAAGGCGGTGGTGCGATCGACGGCCACGGTGACGTAGTAGCTGCTGTCCTGAACGCTGCCCAGGACGCCCCCCTGGGTCTGGTCAACGGCCAGTACGTCCAGGTCGGTGGCCAGGTAGACAGCTTGGCCGGATGCCGCCGAGATGACATCGACGCGGTCTCCGGGTTGGAGCGCTCCACCGTCGGCATGCGACGGCGGGACCTGGATACTCATGGAGCCCAGGCCCAAGGCTGGTGATGACCTGGTCAGCTCGCTGAGCGCCACCGGGGCGCCGCTGGGAATATCAACCGCGGCCACCCAGGGCCCGGCGGCGTCGGAGGGGTTGATCATTCCGGTGACCACCGAGCCGTCGGAGCGGTGGACGCTCACCCACCGGAAGTCGGCCGCGGTCAAGGCCTGGCCGGCCGAGATGGAGTGGGTGGCCACCGCCACCGACTCGGTGGCGGATCGATCCTTGAGCCCGGCCAAGACCAGCACCCCGGCCAGCACGGCCAGGGCGAGGGGCACCACGTGGCCGAGGCTCAGCCGACCCCCTACCGGTCGGCGAGACCGGGGCCGGTCGGCCCGCGCCAGCGCCGACGCCCTACCGGCCGTCGCTTGACCGGTGTCCACATTGCTCCCCAGCAATGACTCCTCCTTGGCTTGATCAGCCCACCCCAGAGCCGGCCCGGGCACCCCATGAGCCTGAGCGACGGGGACAGTACGCCGGGCTCCGCATGAACGCAATGCGTGTTGGAAGAAATTCTTGGGTCACCCAACGTGACCAGCGCCTTTGACCGGCGCCTCGAGCGGTTCAGGACGTGGTGATCGACAGGTTCAGGGGCTGGCTGGTGACCGGAAGTTCCAGCTGGCGGCCGTTGACCGTAACGGTCACGTACTCCGGCGCCCCTAGGCGCAGCCACCACTGAGCGCCGGGAGTCAAAACCTGCTGCTGGCCCCTACCGATCGTCCCGGCCCAGCTGAGCGGCCCTCCCGACGTCGTCCCGGCTTCGGCCCAGCACGGACCGGTAACGGCGGCGATGGTCACCATGAGCGGGCCCGCTGAAGCGGGCAGGACGAAGCTCACCTCCGTCGGGCTCGAGGAGGTGGGCGACACGGGTCCGTTGCCTGCCGTGGTGGTCGTCACCGGGGCGGATCGACGGCCGGTCCGCGAAGCCCCCGGCGTGGCGGCGGCGGGCTCGGCCGCCAGCTTGGCCGATCCCCGGTGCTTGGTCCCGGTGGCGCCGGCCACACCAAAGGCCGCGACCAGCACGATGGCCGTGGCGGTGGCGGCTATGAGGATGCGACGGCCGATTCGAGGGCGTTCGAGGTTGGGGAGGACCGCCAGGGCGGCATAACCGTTGGAGGAGGGTTCGGCCGGGCCGAAGTCGGGGACAAAGCGGGAGGCGTCCGGGCTGATCAGGGAGGTCCGGTGGTGCGACGAGCGGGTAGAGCCGGCCGTTCCCTGGTGAATGCGGGCAAAAGCCTCGATGGCTCTCCGGTCATCGTTCCGGGGGCGTCCGGGCATGAGCCCCGATCATCGCATCGCCCGGACCGGGGCGGATTTCGGCCCCGGAGAGGACCAGCCTTCTAGGTGACCCGGCCGAAGCCGTCCAGGCTGGACCACCAGATGGAGTCGTACTCGACGTTGGCCCCGGTATGGGGGGCGTTGATCATTGTCCCGTTGCCCACGTAGATACCCACGTGGTCCACCGGTTGGTAGAAGAAGACCAGGTCACCGGGCTCGAGTTGGGCGTAGCTGACCCGGACGGTGTCGTCCCACTGCCCGGCGGCGGAGTGGGGCAGGCCCACCCCGGCGGCGGCCCAAGCCTCCATGGTCAGACCGGAGCAGTCGAAGCTGTCGGGGCCGGCCGCCCCGTACTGGTACGGCTTGCCCAACTGGGCCTCGGCGTAGCTGATGGCCGCCTGGGCGTTGGGATTGGGGGCAGGGGGCAGCCCGCTGCCCAGGTTTCCGTTGTAGTTGCCCAGACCGCTCCCGCCACCCTGGTTGGCCTGAGCCTGAGCCTGAGCCTGGGCCTGGGCCTGGGCCTGGGCGGCCAGGGCCGCCTGCTGGGCCTCATAGGCCGCCTTAGCCCGGGCGGCGGCGGCCGCCGCCGCGGCGGCTTCATCGGCGGCCACTATCTGGGCGATCTGGCCCTTGACCTGGCCGAGGGTGGAGGACTCCTGGCTGGCCGTGGCGTTGAGACTCTGGCGGATGGCGGCTATCTGGTTGACCTGCTGACTGGCGGCCCTGGTGGCCTTGGCCAGGACCGTCTCCTGCTGGGCCAGAGTTGCCTCGGCAGCCCGGAACCCGTCCACGGCGCTCTGCTGGTTGTCCACCAGGCTGTTGAGGTAGCTCTCGGCCGCGCCGACATCGGCGGCATTGGACTGGATCAACTCGGATATCGAGTTCTGCTGGCCCCCCGACACATAGGCATTGACGGCGGCCTGCTGGAGGATGGACCGCTTGGCGGCCAGGGCGGCGGCGGCGGCCCGCTCGGCCTCCTGAGCGGCGGTTTGGTGGGCCCGGTCCGAGGAAAGGGTTATCTGTGCCTGGTTGTAGCGCTCGTCCGCGGCCGCTTCGGCCTGGTTCAGTTGGCTCAGCTGAGCGGTGATCTGGGCCGCTTCGGCCTTATAGGAACTCAGGGTGTCGGCACGCGCCGTCGCCGAAGAGACCAGCGCGGAAACGCTGATTGAAGCGGTGACGGCTGCCATCAACTTCAGCAGCCGACGTCCGCGGTGGGCCGGGCCAAGCCCAGAGGTCCGCCGCATGGTCGGTCTGAATAGTAGCGGACGTCCACCCATGTTGCTGGTCACGCCGGGGCCAGCGCCCTCATCCGCCGGCCGCCCGCCCGGGCCCCGATGCCCTGCGGCCGGGGCCGATCCAGGGGGAATGCCGGCGCCACCGGGAGGGGGCGGCTACCGAAGGCGGTGGCGGCATAGGACTGCCGGCACAGGTAGTTGACGTCGTAGTTGAGCATGGTCTGGACCATCCAGACCTGGCCACCGTTGAACCCGTCGGAGCAGTAGGAAGGAGCCGAGTTGAGATCTGGGGAGCCGGCCACCCAGACCGGCAGCCCGAAGTCGGCTCCCCCGGTGATCTCGTCCCACTGCAGAGAGGTGGAGTAGATGCCGGCCGCCAGGCCGCCGCGGTGGAGCTGGTCGATGGCCCCCTTGATGACCAGAGCGTTGACGTCCCCGTACGGCGTCCAGGCGTTGCCGGTCTCCACGTCGAGCCAGACCATGGGGGCGGTCGCCCTCTGGGCGCGTGCATAGGACAGGGCCTGATCCACCGTGTTGGCGCCGTAGTTGTAGGCGGTGCAAGCCAGGTCACCGTGGTGACAATGGCCGGCGGGGCCGAAGTTGGCCCGGGAGCCGGACCCGGGCTCGTTGAGGTTGATGTAGAGACCACCGGTCCCGGCGGCGGCGGTGGCCCAGGCCCACTGGGACGCCAGACAGGGATTCCGGGTGAAAGCCTTGCCGTCGGTGACCCCGAGTACCGCAAAGGCATGGCCGCTAGGCAGACCCCGGTCATCACACTGGGGCCAGGACACGTCGAACCCGTAGCGACCACCCAACTCGACCTGGGCGGCGGCGCGGTAGGCGGGACTGAGCCCGGCGGCCACGGCGGTGACCGGCCGGTTCAGGCCGTAGCCGCCCGGCGCTCCCCAGAAGCCGGCGGCGCCGTAGGTGAAGATGCCGCCGTCGGCCGCCGCCAGCCAGTACCCCTTACCGTCGGGTTCGGCGGCTATGCCCACCATGGGCTCGGCCAGGGGATGCCCGCCCATGCCCCCGTAGTAGTGAGCCGTCCCGTAGGTGAAAACGCCCCCATCGGCAGCTACCAGCCAGTAACCGGTGCCGTCCGGGGTGGCGGCCATGCCCACGATCGGCGCGGCTATCCCGTAGCCGGCCATGCCGCCGAAGTAGCGGGCATCCCCGAAGGCGAAAACGCCACCGTCGCCCGCCACCAGCCAGTAGCCCCGCCCGTCCGGGGTGGCGGCCATCCCGACCACCGGGGCCCGGAGGTGCCTGCCCGCCAGGGAACCCAGGAACGGTGCGGCGCCATAGGTGAAGATCCCCCCGTCGGCGGCGGCCAGCCAGTAGCCGGAGCCTTCGGGCACGGCGGCCATGGCCACTACGGGAGCGGAGATGGGATGCCCGCCCATCCCCCCCATGTAGCGGGCGTCCCCGAAGGCGAAGACTCCGCCGTCGCCGGCGGCCTCCCAGTAGCCCAGGCCGTCAGGAGTGGTGGCCAGGGCCACTACCGGGGCGGCCAGGCCGTAGTCGCCCATGCTGCCGAGGAAGCGGGCATTACCGAAGCTGAAGACACCCCCATCGGCGGCGGCCAGGCGGTAGCCCGGGCCCCAGAGCGGCCGGGAGTGCGCAATCACAGCGGGGCGGGCCGCTGAGTTACGCCGGCCCCGGCCGGCCCTGGCCGTCGAGCGGGAGCCGGCCCGGGGCGACGAGTGGGCGGCCGACTTGGTCCCCGACAGCCCCCACTTGGTCTGCGCCTCATGGCCCGCCGAGCCGGTGGCGATCCGCCGGCGGTTCCTCGGCCCGCTCATTTCGCCGGCCGGAGCGGCCCGGCGGCCGGACCCGCCTCCAATGGCCAAGGCCGTAGTCACCCGGTGGGCGGCCGTCGACCCGCCGGCGCCTCTCGATCCACCCAGGCTCAGCACAGCCATCAGGGCGGCCAGCAAGGAAAGGCATATGGCCACGACCAGGACCCCGACCGGGGATCGGTCCGGGCCAGCAGCGGGCGGGAGGGCGGTCGATGACAAGGGGGGAAGGGGCAACGGGACGCGCCGCGCCTGGGTCAAGCGACCGGCCGCCTCCGTCGGTGGTGTTGTTCGACCTCAGCCTGGCCGACCTGAGGCCCGGATGGGCTGATCCTCCGGCTGAATGACCCTCGATGCGACTCCAGCGGGGCGGTAAGAGCGGAAGCGGCGCTCATTCAACGGCGCTGACCTGGGCTTGTTGCTTATCGCGGCGCAGAACCCAGGTAGATGGCTCGGGGCCGGAACCGGAGCCGGTGCTGATATTCCTCCATGGCATGGGCCAGCCAGCCGGCCATTCGGGCGACGGCGAAGATGGCCTCCCCGGCCCCCGGGGCGAGCCCGAGACAGACGGCGGTGGCTCCCATGGCCATGTCGATGTTGGGCAGCGGCAGGTCCCGCTCCTCCAGGAGACCGAGCACCCCCTGGATGCCGGCCCAGGCGCCCTCCGGCGGTCTGGCCGACTCCAGGGCCTGGAGCAGAGCCCCGGCCCGGGGATCGGGGCCCTGGTACACGGCATGGCCCAGGCCCGGGACCCGGCCGGCCCTCAGAGCCTCGCCCACCGCCTCGGCCGGGGTCCCGTGGCCCTCGGCCACCGGGCGCAGGAACTCCCGAACCGCCTCAGTCGCCCCGCCGTGCAGCGGGCCGCCCAGCACCCCCAGGCCGGCCTGGACCACCAGATAGGGATCGGCCCAGGTGCTGGCGGCCACCCGCGCCCCCAGAGTGGAGGCGGCCAGCTCATGATCGGCCAGGAGGACCAGGGCGGTGTTCAGGACGCCGAGCTCGGCCCGGCTCGGGTGCCGCGGGGATAGCGCCGGCCAGAGCCTCTCGGCGATGCCTGGACCCCGGCCGCCAATCGGGCCGCCGGGGGCCGAGGCGCCATCCGGGCCGTCTCCGGAGCCGCCGGCGGGAGGCAGGCTGTCAACTAATGTGGACACCAGGGTACGGCCCACCGCCGCGACGGCCTGGGGCCGCAGATCATGGCGCATGGGGTCGGTGGTGGCGGCCACGGCGGTCCCGATGCGCATCCGGTCGACCAGAGTCGCCCCGGTGGGCAGATCTGTGGTCGCCCGCCTGACGGCGGCCACGGCCTCGGGGCGGGGCATCCAGGGGCCGGGCTCCCCATCGTCCCGCCCCATCCACAGCCACTCCGCCACCCGCTCGTAACTGGCCGTCCGAGCGGCGTCGATGACGTCCCAGCCCCGGTAATAGAGGTGGCCGGCCGGGTCGAGCAGGGTCAGGGCGGTGTCGACCACGATCTCGAGGGCGCCGGCGCGCTCCGGACGACCCCCGGAACGGGAGCGGGCGGCCAGTCGCTCCACCTCGGAGCGCGGGTAGCGGCTGGCCCGCCGGCCCGGGGTGGGGTGGCTGTGGAGCAGGCCCCGGCTCACGTAGGAGTACAGCGTCTGGGCCTGGACCCCCAGACGGGCGGCGGCTTCGGCGGCGCTGAGCCAGGTGTCCTCGGGAGGGGCCGGAGGGCCCGTGGCTCCTGTAGGCATGACTATCACCTTAACCCCCTCATCCCTAGATCAACATTGATTTGATCAACATTGACAATATGAGGAGCAGGGATGAGGATCGGGTCGGAAACCGACAACGACTCTCAGAGGAGCCCAGTGATGACAGCGACAGTGCCCATGCGCGACCTCATGGGGGTCGCCCAGCTCCGCCCGGTGGAGGGTGCCTTCAGCGATGTGCCCCGGGGCCTCAAGGGCGTGATCGTGGCCGACACGGAGATCGGGGAGGTCAGGGGCCTGGAGGGCTTCTACCACTACCGCCAGTACTCGGCCGTGGACGTATGCACCCACTACGGCTTCGAGGATGCCTGGGCCCTCCTGGTCGATGGCCGCCTGCCCGACGCCGATGAGGCTGCGGCCTTCCGGGCCGAGGTGGCCCCCCTACGTCGGCTGCCCGAATCCCTGGTCGAGGTCCTGCCCGCCATCGCCCGGGCCGGGCTGGCGGCGCCAGGAGGAGCGGGCTCACTCGATGCGCTCCGAACGGCCGTGTCCCTCCTGGCCCTGGCCGAGGGCTTCCGGCCCAGCCTGGACGTGACCCCGGAGCGACTCCGGGCCGACGGTCTCCGCCTGGGGGCGGCGGTGCCCACCCTGGTGGCGGCTCTGCACCGGCTCACCCACGACCAGGCGCCGGTCCAGCCCAGGGAGGACCTCGGCCACGTGGCCAACTACCTCTACATGCTCCACGGGAGCGAACCCGAGCCCATGGCCCTGCGGGCGGTGGAGGCCTACATGTCCTCGACCATCGAGCACGGTTTCAATGCCTCCACGTTCACCGCCCGGGTGGTGACATCCACGGGTGCTGACCTGGGCTCGGCCGTGGTGGCCGCCCTCGGCTCGCTGTCCGGACCGCTGCACGGGGGCGCCCCCAGCCGGGCCCTGGACACCCTCGACGCCATCGGACGCCCGGAGCGGACCGAGGAGTGGGTGCGGGGGGCCATCGCCCGGGGCGAGCGGATCATGGGCTTCGGCCATCCCGTCTACAAGACCTACGACCCCCGCTCGGCCATGCTGCGCGATATCGCCCGGGAGATGGGCGGACCGCTGGTCGACTTCGCCCAGCAGGTGGAGGCCACCATCCTCTCGACCCTGGCCGAGCTCAAGCCGGGCCAGGAGCTGCACACCAACGTCGAGTACTACGCCGGGGTGGTGATGGAGCTGGCCGGGCTGGACCGATCGCTATTCACGCCCACCTTCGCCGCCGCCCGGGTGGTCGGCTGGTGCGCCCACATCCTCGAACAGGCCCGGGACAACCGGATCATCCGGCCCAGCGCCCGCTACGTGGGGCCTCCCCCGCCCCAGCCCCTGCCGCGTTGATGGCGGCGGGCACCCGGGTGCTTCGCACTACGCCCGCCGCTCTGCCCGGGGGCCCAACCCCGGGCGGGCCCTCAATGGTTGCGTCTGCGCGTTCCCATCCTCCGCCCTGTTGATTGGCGGCGGGCACCCGGGTGCTTCGCACTACGCCCGCCGCTCTGCCCGGGGGCCCAACCCCGGGCGGGCCCTCAATGGTTGCATCTGTGCACCCCCACGGCCAGGCGCCGGCCCGGGTGATGGCAGGATGCCGCCGTGTCCGACCCCAGCCGCCCCGCTCCCGCCGCCCCCATGGACCCCGGGTCGGTCCGGGCCTGGACCGCACCCGAGCCGGGCCGGCTCATCGGCAGGGGCCATCCGGCCGGTGACTTCCTCGAGGCGTACCACTGGGATCTCCTGGAGGAGGGACCGGGCCTGATCCGGGTTGCGTGCCACCTGCCGGCCCAGGTCCGCAATCCCCGGGGCCAGCTATTCGGCGGCTTCACCCCGACCTACGTCGACATGGTGTCCCTCCTCACGGTGAGGGCGGGCCGGCGCAATGAATGGGCCTCCGGGCCCCGCCACTGGCTAGCCACCACCAACATGCGCATCGACTACTTCGAGCCGATCCTCGGGCCCCGCTTCGAGATCGAGAGCCGCCTGGAGAAGTCCCGGGGCCGCACCCGCTTCGTGGCCACCCGCTTTCTCCAGGACGGCGAAATGGCCGTCTACGCCCTAACCACCATGCGGGAGGTCGCCCTGAACCGTCCTCTGGGCGACGCCTGAGCGGCGTGGCGGCCGGTCGGCGGCGGGGGAACAGCCACGCGGGGACCCGGCCAATCCAACCACTAGCGCCCGGTCGTCTCCCAGCGCTCGGGGGAGCGGCCCTCCCGACGCAGGCGGCCGCGGGACTCGAGCACCATCATGTGGGCCAGAGCCTCGCCCAGGGCGGCCCGGCGCATCCATGACTCGATCTGGTCCCACGGCCGGCTCCAGGTCAGGGTGGGGGCCACCTCCCACGCCGTGCAGCCCGGGTTGGCCGACACGGTGGCCAGAATCTCTCTGAAGCGCTCCTCGTGGTGCTCGGTCAGCTGTGTCACCCGGGCGGCCAGGCCCCGGAATCGGTACTCGTGGGCAGGCAGGACCTCCTCGGTCTCGAGCAGGGCCACCTTGGCCAACGACTCGATGAAGTCGGCCAGCGGGCTGGCCGACTGCTGGGGGTGGAAGGAGATGTTGGGGGTGATACGAGGAAGGACGTGGTCCCCGGACATGAGCAGCTTGCGCTCCGGGGCGTAGAAGCACAGGTGCCCCGGGGAGTGTCCCGGCGTCCACACCGCCCGCAGGTCCCAGCCGGGGGTGTCGGGCTTGTCCCCGTCCTCCAACAGGACGTCGGGCTCGGCAAAGCTCACGAACGGGCGCACTCCCATAGACGCCCCCCGCATGTCATCGGTGGTCTGGGGGGGAACGCCGCAGTCGGCCAGGTGGGCGCGCATCTTGGCGAACAGGTCGTCCATGTCCACGTAGCGCTGGGACAGGGCGGCGGCATCGGCGGGATGCAGGGCGATCCAGGCCCCGGAGGCCTCCCGGACCCGGCCGGCCAGGCCGTAGTGATCGGGGTGGATGTGGGTGATGAGGGCGGCCTTGACGTCGGTCATGGCGTAGCCGGCCGCGCCCAGCCCGTCGTTGAGGGCCGACCAGGCCGCGTCGGTGTCCCAGCCGGCGTCGATGATGGCCACCCCGTCGGTCAGCTCCAGGGCGTAGACGATGACGTAGCGCAGCGAGCTCTGGGGCATTGGGACGGGGATCGACCAGAGCCCACCGCCCAGGTTCTCGACCGGGGGCATGATGCCGTCCTCCCAGGCCTGCTTCTGGACGGTGCCCGATATGACGAAGGGCTCTGTGGTGGTCATCGCCTCACCCTCTCACGCCGGGGCTCATGCCGTCCCGCCCTGGCATTTCATGCCGTGTCGTCCTGGCATTTCATGCCGTATCGGCTCTGGCATTTCATGCCGTATCGGCTCTGGCATTTCATGCCGTCTTGACCGCCGCCACCAGGGCGCTGAGGCTGTCCTTGGCGTCCCCGAACAGCAGGGTCGTCTTGGGGTTGTAGAGCAGCTCGTTGTCGATGCCGGCGAAGCCCGGACGCATGGAGCGCTTGAGGAAGATGATGTTGGCGGCCTCGTCCACGTTGATGATCGGCATCCCGTATATGGGGCTGCCCGGGGAGTCCCGGGCGGCTGGGTTGACCACGTCGTTGGCTCCCACCACCAGGGCGACATCGGTGTTGGGCATGAGCGGGTTGGCCTCGTCCATCTCCTTCAACTGCTCGTAGGGGACGTCGGCTTCGGCCAGGAGCACGTTCATGTGCCCCGGCATGCGCCCCGCCACCGGGTGGACGGCGTAGATGACCTCGACGCCCCGGGACTCCAGCAGATCAGCCAGCTCCCGAATGGTGTGCTGGGCCTGGGCCACGGCCAGGCCGTAGCCGGGGACCACGATGACCCGGTTGGAGTAGGCCAGCAGGGTGCCGATGTCTTCGGCCGTGCCCGACCGGACGGAGCGGTCTCCTCCGGCACCCTCGGCCCCGGCTACAGCGGTCGCCGACCCGAAGGCGCCGAAGATGATGTTGGCCAGGGAGCGACCCATCGCCTGGCTCATCATCCGGGTGAGCAGGGTGCCCGACGCGCCCACCAGGGTGCCGGCCACGATCAGCACCACGTTGTGAAGGACGAATCCGGAGGCGGCCACAGCCAGGCCGGTGAGCGCGTTGAGCAGCGAGATGACGACCGGTACGTCCGCCCCGCCGATGGGCATGACCACCGCCACGCCCAGGCCCAGGGCGATGAGCCCGACCATGGCCACCAGGCCCACGTGAGGCGCGGCGATGGCGGTGACCGTGAGGGCGAGGGCGGCCAGACCCATGATGCCGTTGACCACCTGCTGGCCGGGATAGACGATGGGCCGGCCGGTGATCAGTTCCTGCAGCTTGGCGAAGGCCACCACCGACCCCGCAAAGGAAATGCAGCCGATGACCACCCCAAGCATCACGGCCAGCCGGTTGCCGGTGGAGAGGGCCGCGCCGTTGCTGCTGCGGATGTAGTCGGCCAGGGCCACCAGGGCGGCCGCCCCTCCGCCGACGCCGTTGAAGGCCGCCACCATCTGGGGCATGGCCGTCATTCGCACCATCCGGGCCACGGGTGCCCCAATGGCGACTCCCACCGCCATGGCCACGACCAGCAACACGACGTTGGACAGATGGGTCGCTGACAGCGTGAGAGCCAGGGCCAGGGCCATGCCGAAGGCCCCGATGAGGTTGCCGGGTCGGGCCGTGCGGGGTCCGGATAGGCCGCGCAGGGCGAGGATGAAGCACACGGCGGCGGCCAGATAGGACCAGTGGAGGGCAGAGGTCACAGTCGGGTCCCCAAGCTCACTGGGCCGGCTCAGCCGGCGGGGCCGGGGCGGCGGGGGCGGCGGCGTTCTGGCCTCGGCGGGCGTTCTGGCCTCGGCGGGCCTGCTGGCCCCGGCCCTTGAACATCTCCAGCATCCGGTCGGTGACCACGAAGCCGCCGATGACGTTGAGGGTGGCCAGCACCACGGCCAGGAAGCCGATGACCCGCAGGGTGGTGGTGTCGGCCGAAGCCAGGATGGCGATCGCCCCCACCAGGATGATCCCGTGGATGGCGTTGGTGCCCGACATGAGCGGGGTGTGCAGGATGCTCGGCACCTTGGAGATGACCTCGATGCCTAGGAAGATGGACAGCACGAAGATGGTGAAGAGGGTGAGGAAGTCGGTCACAACGGGGCTCCGGTCAGTTCCCGGGTCGGGCCGTGCACGACCTCCCCGTCCCGGGTGACACAGGTGGCGGCCACGATGTCGTCCTCGTAGTCGGGCACGAAGGCTCCGTCCTTGGTCATGAGGGCCAGGAGATTGGCCACGTTGCGGGCGTAAAGCTGGCTGGCGTGGGTGGGCAGGGCGGAGGCCGGGTTGGAGACGCCGATGACGGCCACCCCGTCGTGGTCGATCTCCTCCCCCGGTCGGGACACCTCGACGTTTCCCCCGGTGTCCGAGGCCAGGTCGATCACAACCGAACCGGCCCGCATGCCCTGCATCATCTCTGCCGTCACCAGGACCGGAGCCGGCCGGCCGGGGATCTGGGCGGTGGTGATGACCACGTCGGACGCGGCAACGAAGGGGGCGAGCGCCTCCCGCTGGCGGCGCTGGGCCTCCTCGGCCTGCTCGGCGGCGTAGCCCCCGGTCCCCTCGGCGGTGTCCAACTGAAGATCGACGAACTTGGCCCCCAAGCTCTCGACCTCCTCCTTGGATGCGGCCCGGACGTCGAAGGCCGAAACCACCGCCCCCAATCTCCTGGCTGTGGAGATGGCCTGTAGGCCGGCCACCCCGGCGCCCAGGATCAGGAACTTGGCCGGGGGCACCGTGCCCGCCGC
>DATLUK010000392.1:0-3283 GCA_035533195.1 Acidimicrobiales bacterium
GCCAGGGTCAAGGCTGTGAGCCCTACATACCATCCTGCGATGAGGAGCCCCTGGCTCGACGGCCTCGCCAGGCCGACCACGAACCCCGGTGCCAACAGGCCGGCGACGACGTTCAGGGTATTGCTACTGAGCGCGGTGCTCAACGCAGCCGCCCCCCTGCCCTTGCCCGCCAGGTAGACGGCGGCGACCGCATTGGGCAGGCTGGTCACCGCAGCCAGGACAAGGCCGCCGACCACGGTGTCTGGCACCCCGTAGTGCGCGCCAAGCCGTGACGCCCCCCTTTCCATCGCCGCGCTGGCCCCGACCACGACTATCAGAGCTGCGGCCGCCACCAAGGCATCTTTGGGTGTTCCGCGCTTGGGCCGGATGGCAACCACCAGCTCCAGCTCCTCCTCGGCCACTGCCGATGCCAGCCAGGTCAACCAGCTTCTCGGCAGGGGCAGGCGCCGGAACTCGGACTTCTGCCCGCCCAGAAGCGCCAGGTATGGGACCAAGACCACGAGCACGAGACCGAGCGCTACAGAGTCCCCGATGAGGCCCCCTACCGCCCCGAGACACACCGCTGCCACCCACATGGCCACCGCGCCCCCGAGCAGGACGACCTTGCGGTGAAGCCCGATCCGCCCGGCAACCACGGCGCCCAGACCGAGCAGGGCGGCAAGGTTGAAGACGTTCGAGCCGAGCACGACACCGGCACCAACGCTTCGCTGGTGGTGAGATACGGCGGTGATCGAGGCCGTTATCTCCGGAGCATCAGCGGCCAGGGCGGCGAGCACTCCCAGCAGGGCCTCGGACAGACCGAGCCGCTCGCCGAGCATCTCCAGCCTGGACACGAGCAGCCAGCTGATACCGAGGCTGACAGCCGCGCCGACCACGAAGGCAACGGTGGCGAGCCCGGGGCTCACGGACGTCCGGTCCCGCCTCCATCGGCGGGCTGCCTCCGGCGGGCACCGCCGTTCAAACTCGGCCGAGTTTCAGCCCGAACTCCCAAGTCGACTCCTCCTCCGCGGACGGATGACGTGCCGACCAGGCTTCCCGGCGCTCCTGCTATACACCCTAGCCAAGGCCGCTCCGACGCCCGAAGGCAGTCGACAGCGACCGCCGGCGGTTCCGGGCAGTATTTCTTGCCATATGCGATAGTTGCCATATGCAGGAAGAGTTCCCTGTCGAGGATCTATCCGCCGCCGACCCCGTCATCGACGCCGTCCTGCGGGCCAGCCGGGCGCTGGTGGCCGTGGCCGCCAGGTCCCTCGCCCAAGCGGCAGTGGACGTGACCCTGCCCCAGTACCGGGCTCTGGTGCTCCTGGCCGCAGGGGGACCCCAGGGGGTTGCCGACCTGGCCAATGCCTTGCGGGTCAACCCGTCCACGGCCACCCGGATGTGCGACCGGCTGGTGAGTAAGCGCCTGGTGCGGCGCCGGACCGTGCCCGGGGACCGTCGCCAGGTGAGCCTGAACCTGACCGAGACCGGCCGTACCTTGGTGGCATCGGTCAGCGAGGCCCGACGAGGGGAGATAGCCGAGATCGTCGGGGCCATCCCTGCCGGCCGGCGGAGCCAGGTGATAGGGGCACTGGACGCCTTCTCGGCGGCGGCCGGGGAGTTGGCCGAAGAGGACTGGGCCGCCGGGTGGTTGCTCTGAGGCGGCGGAGACTGGGGACCGCCGCAACGGGAACGGGGATGGCGCGGTCCGGTCCGAGCCGTCCTGTTGCGCTGCGGACCCGGCTGCGTGGCCTCGCCACGGCCGGGTCCCGGCGACTGCGCTCCACCACCTACCTGCGCAAGTGGCTGGTTCTCGGCGTCCTGGTGGGCGTGATCGCCGGCTTAGGGGCCTTGGTCTTCTACAACGCTCTGGATCTAGCGACCCACCTGTTCCTGCGTGACCTGGCCGGCTACCAGCCTCCGACGCCGGCCGGAGAAGGAGGCCTGGCAGGCTCTTCACACTTCACCCGGCCCTGGGCCATTCCCCTGGTGGTGGGACTCGGCGGGCTGTTGTCCGGCCTGATTGTGTTCAGCTTTGCCCCCGAGGCGGAGGGACATGGCACCGACGCCGCCATTGCCGCGGTCCACGACAACCCCCGAGGCGTTCGGGCCCGGGCGGTCGTGGTCAAGATCATCGCCTCGGCCATAACCATCGGCTCGGGTGGATCCGGGGGACGGGAGGGTCCCACCGCCCAGATATCGGCGGGGTTCGGCTCCTTTCTGGCCAGGACTTTGGATCTCGGGCCGGCCGACGGTCGGATCCTGGTCTCCATCGGGATCGGCTCAGGCATCGGATCGATATTCGGCGCCCCACTCGGCGGCGCGCTCTTATCGGCTGAGATTCTGTACCGGGACGACATCGAGGTCGAGGCGATCGTTCCCGGCATCATCGCCGCCGTGGTCGGCTACACGGTCTTCTCCGCCGTTCAGGGCTTCGAGCCACTATTCGGCTTTGCCACCGGCTCCTATCAGTTCCTGCAGCCCTTGGCCCTGGTCTGGTTCGCCCTGATCGGAACGATCGGGGGCCTGGTCGGCCTCGCCTACGCCAAGGTCTTCTACGCCACCGCGGGGGCCTTCTCTGGTCTGCGTATCGCCCGTGCCCTCAAGCCCGCCATCGGAGGCGTCCTCGTCGGCCTGATCGCTCTGGCTCTGCCCGGAGTCCTGGGGACGGGCTATGGCTGGATCCAGAAGTCCCTGGGACACCAGCTGCTCGGTCTGCCCCTGTGGGTGGTGCTGGCCCTCCCGGCGGCCAAGATTCTCACTACGTCCCTTTCGATCGGCTCGGGTGGCTCGGGGGGCATCTTCGGTCCCGGCATGGTGATCGGAGCCTTCACCGGGGCTTCGGTCTGGCGCCTCCTGGAGCCGATCGCTCCGGACATTCCCCACAGCCCGGCACCGTTCGTCATCGTGGGCATGATGGCTTGTTTCGGAGGGATCTCCCGGGCTCCCTTGGCCGTCATGCTCATGACCGCGGAGATGACCGGGAGCCTGGCCGTGCTGGCACCGGCCATGGTGGCGGTGGGCCTGTCGACACTCATCGTGCGACGGGCAGATGACACCATCTACCGCAGCCAACTGGCCAGCCGGGCCGATTCCCCCGCCCACCGCCTGCAGGCAGGCATGCCCCTTCTTGGCTCCATCCCCGTCGCGCAGGTCATGGGCGCGCCCCGGGTGATCTTCGATGCCCGCAACAGCGCGACCGAGGCGGTCGCCAAGCTTGAGCGCGAAGGACTTCCAGGGGCTCCGGTCGTCGATGAGAACGGCGTCTTCATTGGCACGGTGAACGCCCGGGCTCTCCAAGAGA
>DATLUK010000393.1:0-9673 GCA_035533195.1 Acidimicrobiales bacterium
CATGCCCGGGTGGGCACCGGTAGTCTCAGACGTCGTGGCGGAGTCCTATCAGTCCCTGTATCGCCGCTACCGCCCGCAGCGCTTTTCCGAGGTGAGGGGCCAGGACCACGTGACCCTCGCCCTGCGCAACTCGGTGCGCAACGGGACGGTCAACCACGCCTATCTCTTCAGCGGTCCCCGGGGGACGGGCAAGACCTCATCGGCCCGCATCCTGGCCAAGGCCCTCAACTGCCTGGCCCCCGAGGACGGGGAGCCGTGTGGCACCTGTGAGTCCTGCGTGGCGGTGACCGCCGGGTCCTCGCTGGACGTTCACGAACTGGACGCGGCCAGCAACAACGGCGTCGAAGCCATGCGCGAGCTCGTGTCCCGCGCCGCCCTGGGCACCCCGGGGCGCTGGAAGGTCTACATCATCGATGAGGTCCACATGCTGTCCGCGGCGGCTTCCAACGCCCTGCTCAAGACCCTGGAGGAACCCCCGGGCCACGTGGTCTTCGTGCTGGCCACCACCGATCCCCAGAAGGTGCTGGACACCATCAAGAGCCGGACCCAGCATTTCGAATTCCGCCTCCTAGGCGGCCAGGTCCTCTCCGGACTGCTCAGCGACGTGAGCCGGGACGCCGGCCTGGGGCTGCCCCAGGAGGCCCTTGATCTGGCTCTCCGCCGCGGCCATGGCTCGGCCCGCGACGCCCTTTCCTTCCTGGATCAGGTGGCCGCCGCCGGGGTGGTGGACGACGAGGCCGAAGCCGTCGACCGGCTCATCGAGACCCTGGTGGAAGGCGACGCCCCCGGCGTCCTACAGGCGGTGGCCGAAGCCTGCGCCTCCGGTCGGGACCCCCAGCGACTCGGCAACGAGCTCATAGCCCAGTTGCGCAACGGCTTTTTGGCCACCCTGGCCCCTGACCTGGTTGCTCTTCCCGACGAGGCCCGGGACCGGGCTGCTCAGCAGGCCGGCCGACTGGGCACCCCGGCGCTGGTCCGCATCATGGAGAAGGTTGGCCTCGCCCTGGTCAACATGCGCGAAGCCCTGGACCCGAGGGTGGCCCTGGAGGTCGTCCTGGTCGGCTTGGCCCGGGCCGACACCGACTCCTCGGTGGAAGGACTCTCCGATCGGCTGACCCGACTGGAGCGAAGGATCGAGGCGGGAGGCCTGCCGCCGTCGGGCCCGGCCCCGCCCCCGCCCAGGCCAGGAGCCACCTCCCCGCCCGGGCCAGGAGCCCCGAAGCCGCCGGCCGCCGCCGCGCCTGCCCCTAACCGGGCTCCCTCGGCCGGCGCCCGGGAGGCGCTCGGCGCCCTGCGCAGCCGCCCCGCCCGCCAGAGTCCTCAACCGCCCGCTGCTCCCCGGACGGAGGCTCCGTCCGCTCCTGAGCCGGGGCCGAAGAAGCCGAGCGACGGGGCCGGGCCGGCCCGGGACGAGATCGTCCAGGCCTGGGGGGACGGGCTGCTCGCCTCCCTGCCGGGCCGCTCCCGGGCCCGGTACGGGACGGGGAGGTTCGTGGGGGTGGAGGGGAGCGAGGTGACCTTCGCCGTTCCCAATGAGGCCCATCGCCGCTTCTGCGAAGAGTGCCGCCCCGAGGTCGAAGCCGCCCTGTCCCAGCACTTCGGGACCTCCCTGCGGCTCAAGCTGGTGGTCGAGCCCGAGGGGGAGAGGGCAGCGGCGGACGCGGGGGCGGAGGAGGAAATCGACCTCACTGAGCTGACCGAGGCTCCGCCGGTGGAGCAGGTGACGCCGCAGGAGCGGCTCATGCGGGCCTTCCCGGGCTCGGAGGAGGTCCGATGAACGAGGAGGAGGAGTTCCTGCCCGGGGGATTTGCCGAGTTGTTGCGCCAGGCCCAGGAGATGCAGGACCAGCTGGCCCAGGTCCAGGGGACCGCGGCCGAGGAAGTGGTGGAAGGCCACGCCGGCGGGGGCGGGGTGTCAGTCACGGTCAACGGGGCCATGGAGTTCCTGGCCGTCCACATCGATCCTGAAGCCGTCGATCCGAGGGACGTGGGGATGCTCGAGGACCTGGTCCTGGCCGCCCTGCGTGACGCGGTGGACAAGGTCCGGGCCTTCGCCTTCGGCTCCGCCGGCGGGCTGGGGGACCTGGGCGATCTGATGGGCCCCTTGGGAGAGATGCTGCAGGGCCTAATGGGCGGGGGCACCCTCGAACTGGAAGAGGGCGAGCCGGAGGATGGGGCGGACCCGGCTTGAGCATCTATGCCGGACCGGTCCAGGACCTGATCGATGAGCTCGGCCGCCTCCCCGGGGTAGGCCCCAAGTCGGCCCAGCGCATCGCCTTCTACCTGCTCAAGGCGTCCAAGGAGGATGCTCTGCGACTGTCGCGCTCCATCATCGAGGTGAAGGAGCGGATCTCATTCTGCCGGCGCTGCTTCAACGTGGCCGAGGGCGAGTTGTGTTCGATGTGTTCCGACACCCGCCGGGACCCATCCATCGTCTGCGTGGTGGAGGAACCCCGGGACATCGTGGCCGTCGAGAAGACAGGGGAGTACTCGGGGGTCTACCACGTGCTGCAGGGGGCGATCAGCCCCATCGAGGGCATCGGGCCCGAGCAGCTGCGCATCCGGGAGCTGCTGGCCCGCATCGAGACCGAGTCGTTGAGCGAGGTCATCCTTTGTACCAACCCCAACCTGGAGGGCGAAGCCACAGCCATGTACCTGGCCCGCATGCTCACCCCGCTCGGGGTGAAGGTCACCCGCATCGCCAGCGGCCTGCCCGTGGGGGGCGACCTCGAATACGCCGACGAGCTGACCCTCGGCCGGGCCCTGGAAGGGCGCCGGCAGGTCGACGTCTAGGCCTGGTTCACGTCCAGGCGGATGTCACAGGCAGTGAAGATCCGGGGCAGTACGACCCGGTCGGACAGGCGTCGCAGGGAGTAACCGTCGGGCCGTCGAGCGTCGACTTCGAAACCGGACGACCACGCCCCATCGAAATGGTTGCGCACCTCCACCCGCATGCCTGGATCCAAGCCGGGTTCGAAAGCTGTCTCGTTCGGGCTGAAGCTCAAAGCCGTTCCCCTCCCTCGTAGCTCAACTCCGAGGGTAGGCGCAGATGCCTCGATACTCAAACGACAATCGCGTGAACAAAAGGTGCATGCCGTCCCCTGCACCGGCGCCGGCCTACTTGACGATGACCTCCGCCAGCATGTTGTTGTGGATGGTGCAGCGGTACGTGTACACACCGGGCTGGTCGAAGGTGTGGCGGAAGGTTCCGTTGGCCTGGGAAGGGCTGGCCAAGCTCAGGTTGGACGAGGTGAAGGTGACGTTGTGGGGGATTGCCCCGTCGTCCCAGACCCAGGTGACAGTCTGGCCGGCCTGGATGGTCAGCACCCTCGGGATGAAGGACATGTGGCTGATGAGCACCTCGTTGTGAGGTATCCCGTCGGACTGGGAGCCGACCAGCTCCGGCTGCTGACGGCTGCAGCCGACCAGGAGCGAGGCGCTGAGGACGGCGAGCGCTAGGGCTGAAATCTTCCGCATGTGCCTCATCCTTCCAGGGGGCGGTCCCTGGTCTCCAACCAGCGCCGGAACCCGGCGGCGTTGGAGTGGACCCCGTTGAGGGTCTCCAGCTTCTCCCGGTGCTCCGGCGCCACCGCCGCCAGTTCCCCCGCAAAGCGGTTCTCCAGCGCCTCGGCTATGTCCTCCCCGGCCCGGAAGGCGGCCTCGGCCACCTCCGCCCACTGCCGCAGGATGCCCTCGGCCTCCTCCAGCACGCTCTCATGGTCGGGCACCAGCCCGTAGTGGGCGAGGGCGAGTCCGGCCGGACGCCGATCGGCAAAGCGGTGCAGCGAATGCACCGCCGTCTCCAGGTCGAAGTCCGGCGGCGGGGTCGAAGGCCTGAGCACTCCGGCATCGGGGAGGCGCACTCCGACCGCATCGCCCACGAAAAGGATGCCGCTGGCCGAATCGTGCAAGGCCAGGTGGTGCTTGGCGTGCCCGGGCGAATCGACCGTCACCAGCACCCGTCCCCCTCCCACCTCTATCTCCTCTAGGTCAGCCAGAACCTTCACCCGTTCCGCCGGGGTGGGATCCAACCGGCCGTATAGGGAGTCGAGGAGTGGTCCGTAGACCCGGGAGGCGGAGTCGACCAGGCGGGTCGGGTCCACCAGGTGGCGGGCGCCCTTTTCGTGCACGTAGACGGTGGCCCCGGGGAAGGCCTCGGCCACGTTGCCCACCCCGCCGGCGTGGTCGAGGTGGATGTGGGTGACCACCACCCCGGCCAGGTCATTGGCGCCCAGACCCAGGCGGCCCAGGGCGTCGAGCAGCACCGGCACCGAGCTCTGGCTCCCCGTCTCGATGAGGACCGGGTTGGGCCCCTGGATCAGGTAGCCGGCCGTCACCCGGTTCCAGCCCCCGAGCAGGGTGTCGATCTGCAGCACCCCCGGCGCCAGCTCGATGGGCTCCGGCGGCGGCGTAGCCTCAGGCGCCCCGCTCACTGGCCGACCTCGATGACCACCTTGACGTCGTCGGGCTGGCGGTCGATGGCCTTGGCCCAATCGTCCAGCGGGACCCGCCGGCTGACCAGGCGCTCCAGCCACTTCTTGTCTGCCTTGGCTAGGGCGTCGGCGCCAAGCTGATAGTGGCGCCGGTTGGCATTGACCGAACCGACCACGGCCTCGTTCTCCAGCACCATGTTGCGGTTGAGCGACCCGGCGTCGACGCCCAGCTCCCGTCCGCCCGAAGACACACCGGTCAGGCAGACGACACCGCCCGGGGCGGTATGCGCCATGGCGTCGAAGACCAGCTGGCCCACGCCCGTGCATTCGATGACCACGTCGGCGTCCACCGCCGCTTCGGCCACATTTCCGTGGTGGTAGGTGCCGCCCAGAGCACTCACCAGGTCGGGCTTGAGCCCGGAGCTGACCTGGTCGAGGACATGGACCTCGATGCCCCGCTGCACGCCGATCATGGCGGCCAGGAGGCCGATGGGCCCGGCCCCGGTCACCAGAGCCTTCTTGGGCGCCCAGCCCCCCTGGCGGGCGCCGATGGCATCGACCTGGTCCCAGGCCTTGGCCACCACGCTGGCCGGCTCCAACAGCACACCCAGCTGACCCAGGGAGGCGTCCACCTTGACGGCGTACTTGGGCTCGATCCGGTAGTGCTCGGAGCAGTAGCCGTCGATGGACTTGATGCCCCGTTCGGTGTACTGGCCGTTGCGGCAGAAGTCCCACTGGTCCACGGCGCAGGCCGAGCAGGGCACCGGGTCGGGGCGCCGGACGATGCCGACCACGAGGTCGCCCTTGGCCAGGCCGGAGCCGTCGGGCGCCTCCATGACCCGACCCAGGGATTCGTGGCCGAGCACCAGTCGGTCCCGCCCGGGCGGGGCCCAGCCGTAGGCGCCGCTGATGATCTCGGCGTCGGTGCCGCACACCCCGATGGCCAGGGTCTCCACCAGCACCGGCCCGTCGGACTCGGGCGGGTCGGGAACGTCGTCCAGCCGGGCGCTTCCGGCCTGGCCTGGCTGCACGGTCAATGCCTTCATCCGGCGTCATCTCCTGAGGGGTTGGCCGCCGCGGCGGCGTCGGACTTGTGGGGGGCGGCGCCGTCGGGGCTGAGACGGCCCCTTGAGCGGGGGGCGCGGTGGCCGACCAGATGGCTGACCACCTTGGAGGCCCCGCCCCGACCGGTGTGGCGGCCGCGGCCGGTCTCCCCGCCGCTGGCCAGGTTCCGGGCCGAGTTGACCAGGGCGATGTGGGAGAAGGCCTGGGGGAAGTTGCCCACCAGGCGGCCGGCCACCGGGTCGTACTCCTCGGACAGGAGGCCCAGGTCGTTTCGCAGGGAGATCAACCGCTCGAAGAGGACCTCGGCGTCGTGGCGGCGGCCCATCATGGCGTAGTTGTCCACCAGCCAGAAGGAGCAGGCCAGGAAGGCGCCCTCCCTCCCGGTGAGGCCGTCGACGGAGGCGTCGTCCTTGGTCGCATAGCGCAGCACGAAGCCGTCCCGGAGCAGGGTCCGCTCGATGGCGGCCACGGTGGAGGCGACCCGGTCATCGTCGGGGGGCAGGAAGCCGACCAGGGGGATCATGAGGACGCTGGCGTCCATGTCAGACGAGCCGTAGTACTGGGTGAAGGCGCCCAACTCGGCGTTCCAGCCCTTCTCGCACACCTCGGCGTGGATCTGCTGGCGCAACTTCTTCCACTCCTCCACCGGGCCGTCCAGGCCGAAGCGCTCCACCGCCTGGACGGCCCGGTCCACCGCCACCCAGGCCATCACCTTGGAGTGGGTGAAGTGGCGCCGGGGACCCCGGACCTCCCAGATACCGTCATCGGGCTGCTGCCAGCTACGGGCGACAAAGTCCACCAACGCCTTCTGCAGATCCCACGCCGCCGCCTCCTCGGTGACGGCATCGCAACGGGCCTGGTGCAGAGCGTCCATCACCTCCCCGTACACGTCGAGTTGGAACTGGCCGGCAGCGGCGTTGCCGATGCGCACGGGGATCGAGCCCTCATAGCCGGGCAGCCAGTCGGCCTCCCACTCGTCCAGCCGGCGCTCCCCCGCCGGGCCGTACATGATCTGGATCTTGGCCACGTCCCCGGCCACCGCCCGTAGCAACCAGTCCCGCCAGCAGCGGGCCTCCTCATGGAAGCCGGCCCCCAGCAGGGACATGAGCGTGAGGGTGGCGTCGCGCAGCCAGCAGTAGCGGTAGTCCCAGTTCCGGCTGCCCCCCAGGGCCTCGGGCAGGGAGGTGGTGGGGGCGGCCACGATGCCCCCGGTGGGGGCGTAGGTCAGGGCCTTGAGGGTGATCAGCGAGCGCAGGACCACCTCCCGATACGGCCCCTCGTAGGTGCAGAGGTCGCTCCACTGGCGCCAGTAGCGCTCGGTGTCCTCGATGATCCAGCGGGCGGCCAGGGGCCGGGGCGGCTCGGCGTGGGACGGGTACCAAGCCAGTTCGAAAGGCTGCTCCTGGTCCTCCCCGATGATGAAGTTGGCCACTGTGGACATCCCCTCACCGTGGGTGTGGACGTGGGACCACAGCGAGAGGGCGTCGGGGCCGGCCACGGCCCGCAGCGAGCCGGCCGCCCGGGTGACCCAGGGCACGGTGGTGCCGTAGTCGAAGCGGATGACCAGCTCCATGCGCATCGGCACCCGGCCCTTCAGGCCCTGCACGGTGCGGACCAGAACCGGGTAGTCCTCCCTCGGGGGCATGGCGTCGATGAGGCGGATGACGCCGCTGGCCGTCTCCATCTCCGTTTCCAGGACCAGGGTCCCGGGGCGGTAATTCCTGGTCACCCGGGTGACCGGTTCGGCCGGGGCGATGAGCCAGCGGCCATGCTCGGGCCCACCCAGCATGGCGGCAAAGCACGCGCTCGAGTCGAACCTCGGCACGCACAGCCAGTCGATCGACCCGTCCTTGCCCACCAGGGCGGCGGTGTGGGTGTCCCCGATGATGGCGTAGTCCTCGATGGGAGTGCTCACGACGTCTTCATCCTTGCCCATCGGGCGCCCCGATACGATCCGGCGGTGGAGATCGAAGCGGTCATCGAGATCCCGAAGGGCTCCCGGAACAAATACGAGATCGACCATGACAGCGGTGCGATCTGGCTGGACCGGATGCTCTTCACCGCCACCCAGTACCCCGCCGACTACGGATTCGTGTTCGGGACCCACGCCGATGACGGGGACCCCCTGGACGTCCTGGTCCTCCTGGACGAGCCCACCTTCCCCGGCTGCCACATCCACGTCCGCCCGGTCGGGGTCTTCCGCATGACCGATGAGGCCGGCGGCGACGACAAGATCCTGGCCGTCCCTTCCACTGACCCCCGTTGGGAGAAGGTGCAGGACCTGGACGACCTGCCTGGGCATCTGACCGAGGAGATCAGCCACTTCTTCGCCGTCTACAAGGAGCTGGAGCCGGGCAAGGGCACCGATGTCATCGGCTGGCGAGGGACGGCTGAAGCCGAGGAGATCGTCCGCCGGGCCCAGGCGCAGGCCCGTTGATCGCGGACAAGGGCGCCTCCGGCACCGGGGACAAGGGCGCCTCCGGCACCGGGGCCGAGCGGCGCCGGGACCACGGGGAGCTGCCCGGCCCTGACCCCGAAGTCGAGGCCCTGGCCTACGCCGCCACCCATGACGTCCTCACCGGCCTGCCCAACCGGGAGCTTCTCTACCGCCGCCTGGCCCGGGCCCTGGAGCTGCACTACCAGGAGGACGAGACCCTGGCGGTCATCTTCTTCGACCTCGACCGCTTCAAGAAGGTCAACGACAGCCTCGGGCACCGGGCCGGGGACGAGTTACTGGTGGCGGCCAGCCGCCGGATCGAGGCCGTGGTCCGCCCGACCGACCTGGTGGCCCGCTTCGGGGGCGATGAGTTCGTGGTGGTGTGCGCCGGCGTCCGCGAGATCGAGGCGCTGGGCGTGGCCGACCGCATCCGGGAGGCCCTGGAGAGGGCATTCACCATCGAGGCCCAGCCCGTCTACATCTCGGCCAGCCTGGGGGTGGCCTTCCCCCGCGGCGCCGACGCCGACCCCGATGGCCTCCTCTCCGACGCCGACGCGGCCATGTTCGAGTCCAAGCGGAAGGGCCGGGGCCGGACGGAGGTCTTCGCCCGCCGCCTCCGGGAGCGGGCCCTGGAGCGCTTGGAGACCGAAGCCGCCCTGCGGGTGGCCATCGAGACCGATCACCTTCGCCTGGCCTTCCAGCCCATCGTCGAGATGGAGTCGGGTGCCACCCGTGGCCTCGAGGCCCTCATCCGCTGGGACCACCCGCGCCGCGGGGTCATGGACCCTGAGGCCTTCATCCTGCTGGCCGAGGAGACCGGCCTCATCAGCCAGGTCGGGGCCTGGGCCGTCCGGCGCGCCTGCGCCTGCCAGACCGAGTGGGACCGCCTGGCCGCCCTCCATAGCACCACCCAGCTGACCACGGCCATCAATGTGTCGGCCCATCAGCTGGCTCGCCCCGAGCTGATGCAGGCCCTGGAGTCCTGCCTGGGCGCCACCGACTTCGTCCCCGGCCGCATCCGCCTGGAGATCACCGAAAGCGCGGTGATCGAGGAGCCGACCGCCGGCCTCAGCGCCCTCCGGGCCCTCAAACAGCTCGGCGTGGGGCTGATCCTGGATGACTTCGGGACCGGCTACGCCTCCCTCAGCGCCCTGCGGCGCTTCCCCCTGGACGGGGTCAAGATCGACCAGTCCTTCGTCTCCGGCATGGTCAGCCATCGGGCCGACCGGGCCATAGTCTCGGCCGTGGCCCGCTTGGCCGAAGACCTCGGCCTGGAGCTCGTAGCCGAGGGGGTCGAGACGGAGCGCCAACGGG
The DNA here is from genome assembly GCA_035533195.1 of Acidimicrobiales bacterium. GTDB lineage: Bacteria > Actinomycetota > Acidimicrobiia > Acidimicrobiales > JAJPHE01 > DAHUYE01. The sequence continues at coordinate 9,249 of DATLUK010000393.1, forward strand.
AGATGCTGCTCGAGCTCGGGTGTCGCTTCGGCCAGGGGTTCCTCTTCTCCAAGGCCCTGGAGGAAGACCAGGTCCGCGGGCTGCTCGGCGCCTAGGCGCCGCGGCGCCGCGGGCCGTCGGGCCGCTACTGGGCGCAGGAACCGGTGCTGACCGGCGTCGTGTCCGAGGCGTTGGACTGCACCCGGGACAGGACCGAGGGCGAGGCCAGGGCGTAGCCGACGTTGGGGTCGGTGGCCGAGGTGGAGAAGACCACGCCGATAACCAGGCCGCTGGGCTCGACCAGCGGGCCCCCGGAGTTGCCCGGCCGGACGATGGCCTGCAGCTCGTAGACGAAGCGGTTGGTCAGGCCGGTCCCGTAGATGTTGCGGCCCTGGGCCAGGAAGAGCTGGCGCACGCCGGCGGGCTGGGCGTTGAAGTTCCCGCCG
>DATLUK010000394.1:0-2696 GCA_035533195.1 Acidimicrobiales bacterium
AGCGCCGGCTACTGGCTGGTGGCCTCCGACGGCGGGGTCTTCAGCTACGGAAACGCCGGCTACTACGGCTCCACCGGGGCCGAGCACCTGGCCAAGCCCATAGTCGGCATGGCTCCCACCGTGGACGGTAAGGGGTACTGGCTGGTCGCTTCCGATGGCGGAGTCTTCTCTTTCGGGGACGCCCACTTCTACGGCTCCACCGGGGCCGAACGACTGGCCGCCCCCATCGTGGGGATGGCGGTAACCCCGGATGGTAAGGGCTACTGGCTGGTCGCTTCCGACGGCGGAGTCTTCTCTTTCGGGGATGCCCACTTCTACGGCTCCACCGGGGCCGAACGACTGGCCGCCCCAATAGTCGGCATGGCCTCGGGCACCGATGGCGCTGGCTATTGGCTGGCGGCGGCCGACGGCGGGGTCTTCTCCTTCGGGGATGCCCAGTTCTTCGGATCAGCCGGCGCTGACCACATCATCTCCCCGGTGATCGGGATCACCGCTACGCCGGATGGTCAGGGTTACACCCTGGCCGCCGCCGACGGCGGGATCTTCACCTACGGGGACTCCCGCTTCTACGGCTCGGCCGCCGGGGATGGCGACCATTCGATACACGCCTTCGCCGGGGCACCCGGCGGAGGCGGCAACTACCTGGCCGACGCCGTCGGGATCATCTACGGCTACGGCACAGCCGTGATAGACGGTTCCCCCGCCGCCAGCGAGACCACCCTGGCGGCCCCGATAGTCGGAGCGGCCACGCCTTAAGAACCGGACCGGGCGGGTTCGCACCAGAACCCGCCCGGTCCGGCTCAGTATGAAATAGCGGGCTTACGCCCTGGCCACGGCCGGCTCAGTATCGAGGTCCGGGCCGACGGCCCTTGCCGCGTCCGCCCGGCCCCGACGGGCTGCCCGTCGACTGGCCGGGACGGCGGGGCTGTCCACCTCGGGGCCCCTGGCCGGGCCGCGGCGCCTGAGCCGATCGCGAAGCCTGACCCTGGCCGTTGGCTTCGTAGCGCCGGCCGGACGGGCGGCCCTCGCCACTGAACTGGCGCCCGCCGGCACCGGACTGACGACCGTTGGCTCCGCCGGACTGACGACCGTTGGCTCCGCCGGCGCCGGACTGACGACCGTTGTTGCGCCGGGGCGCACTCGAGCGGCTGGGGGAGGAAGGTAGACCGAGCTCGGCGGTGGCCGCAGCCGGCAGGTCCAGCTCGCGCTGCACCTTGCGCACGCTGTCGAAGTCACCGTCCATGACCAGAGAGACCACTGTGCCCGTCGCGCCGGCTCGCCCGGTGCGGCCCGAGCGGTGCAGATAGTCCTTGTGATCGGCGGGAAAGTCGTAGTGCACGACGCAGGACACGGCATCGACGTGAATGCCCCGGGCGGCCACGTCTGTGGCCACCAGGGCCTGGGCCGAGCCGGTGGCGAAGGCCTTGAGGGCGCGGTCGCGCTGGGACTGGGACCGCCCACCATGGATGGGAACGGCGTCCACGCCGGCCCGCTGCAGCTGCCCGGCCACCCGGTCGGCGCCGTGCTTGGTGCGACAGAAGATCATGGTCGAACCGTGCTCCACCACCAGGTCGGTGGTGAGGGCCAGGCGCTCTTCGGCCCGGGCCCGCACGAAGCGGTGGGAGGTGAGGTCGACTTCTTCGGTGGTGGAGGAGACCTCGCAACGCACCGGATCGTTCTGGTAACGCCGGACGAGCACATCCACGGCACCGTCCAGACTGGCGGAAAAGAGCATGGTCTGGCGGTCGGGCTGGACCATGTCCAACAGCCGCTTGACCTCGGGCAGGAAGCCCATGTCGGCCATGCGGTCGGCTTCATCGATGACCACCAGGTCGACCAGGTCGAGGACCAGGTCCCCCCGGCGGACCAGGTCGGCTATCCGTCCCGGGCAGCCCACCACCACATCCACGCCGCTGCGCAGAGCCTTCAACTGCGGGCCGAAGCCCACGCCCCCGTAGAAGGAGGCGACCCGGCGCTTGACCGGGGAGAGGAGGGGACGCAGCTCGTTCTGGATCTGGGCGGCCAGCTCCCGGGTGGGGGCCAGCACCAGTCCGCGGGGAGCTGCCGGCTTGCCCCGACCGACCCGCTGGGCCAGGGGGACACCGAAGGCGATGGTCTTGCCCGAGCCCGTCGGGGCCCGGCCGCAGATGTCGCGGCCGGCCAGGGCCGGCGGAAGGGCCAGGCTCTGGATGGGGAAGGGGGCGGTGATGCCGCGTGCGGTCAGCACGCTGGCTATGGGCGCGGAGACACCGAGGTCGGTGAATGCGGTTGACACTGGAACAGGCTCCTATTGCGTTGCTCGCGCCGGGCGGCGCGGCGGGATGCGACTGACCCGATCGGCGCTCCCGGCGTGGCCGGAGCCACAGCTGCGTCGCTGGCAGCGGGAGGTTGGCCGATGGAAAAGGAACTCTGAACCTACGGCCCGACGGCACTAGGCCGACGTCATCCGGATGACCGGACGAAGGCATGAGTGTATCAGACGCCCCATGGGGGCCCTCCCCACCCGCATTGACTCATCAGAAACCTCCGCGTAGACCCCTACGTTGCCTCACCTAAGAATCTCCGCTTCGAGGCGGTGATCCCCGGCCCGGTGGCGGCCAGGGGTTACGCCTTCGTGATGGAGCTTTCGATGAGCCAGCGCCAGGCCGTGACCCAGAAGAAGGCGGCCGCCTACAAGCGGGCTACCAGGGCAGAGA
>DATLUK010000395.1:0-7270 GCA_035533195.1 Acidimicrobiales bacterium
CTTTGCCGACCTGGCTCGGCCCCGCTCCGGCCGACTGCTCTACCTACCGGTGGAGTACGAGTCCCGGATGCCCCTCCTCCTCTTCGGCGCCGACATCATGATCGGCCGGTCCGGGGGCTGGGTGGCCGAGTTGGCTGCCGCTGGAGTGCCCTCCGTGCTCGTGCCCCTGCCGAACGCCCCTGGGGACCATCAGACGGGCAACGCCCGGGCCATGGAGGTGGCCGGGGCGGCGGTCATGCTGGCCGATGCCGACTGCACCGGCGCCACCCTCGAAGCCGTTCTCGAGCCCCTGTTGTCCGATCCGGAGCGTTTGGAGGCGATGGCCGCTGCCGCCCGACTCCTGGGCCGACCCGGCGCCGCCGGCCGGGTGGCCGACCTGGTCGAGGCCCAGGTCCGGCCGGCGGATCGGAAGGCAGCCGTGGCCCGATGAACGCTCCCGACCAGGCCGTGGTCGACCTCTCCCGGCCCCGCCGGATCCACATCGTCGGAGTCGGCGGGGGAGCGATGGGGGCTATAGCCGCGGTGCTGCTGGCCGAAGGCCACCAGGTCTCGGGTAGCGACCAGCGGGCGTCGGCGGGGACGCAGCGCCTGGCCCAGACCGGGGTCCGGGTCGAGATCGGTCACCGGGTCTCGAACATCGGTGACGCCGAGATGCTGGCCATTTCCACCGCCGTGGCCGCCTCCAATCCCGAGGTCGAGGAGGCCCAGCGCCGGGGCCTGCCCGTGTATTCGCGGTCACAAATTCTCAGCGCCATCACCCGCCTGCGCCGGACCGTGGCCGTAGCCGGCACCCATGGGAAGACCACCACCTCGTCCATGCTGGCCGTCGTATTGCGGCAGGCCGGGTGGGATCCCTCCTTCATCATCGGGGGCGACATCGGCGGCATCGGCTCAGGCGCCGCCTGGAGACCCAGCCAATGGCTGGTGGTCGAGGCGGACGAGAGCGACGGCACCTTCCTCGACCTGGATGCCGAGGCAGTGGTGGTGACCAGCATCGAGGCCGATCACCTCGACCACTACGGGACGCTGGATCAACTGGCGGCCGCCTTCGACCGATTCCTGTCCCAGGCTCCCGGGCCGCGCCTGGCCTGCCAGGACGGGCCCTTGTCCGCCGCCGCCGCCCATCGGGCCGGGGCGGTCACCTACGGGCTCTCCCCATCGGCCCGTTACCGGGTGGAGGACCTGGCTCTGGGGCGCTTCGACTCGTCCTTCCGCCTGGTCCGCGACGCAGCGACGGTGGCCGAGCTGCGTCTGGCCGTTCCCGGCGCCCACAACGCCGCCAACGCCGCCGCTGCCGCCGCCATGGCCACCGAGCTCGGAGTCGGCCGTGCCGCCATAGAGGAGGGCCTGGCCTCCTTCAGCGGGGTGGCCAGGCGCTTCCAACGCCACGGGGAGCGTGACGGCGTCACCTTCGTGGACGACTACGCCCACAACCCGGGGAAGGTGCGATCCGTTCTGGAAGCGGCCGCCGCCGGGGGATGGGATCGGATCGTGTGCGTGTTCCAGCCTCAGCGTTACAGCCGAACCGCGACGCTGTGGCGCGACTTCGCCGATGCGTTCGAACCGGCCGACGTGGTGGTCGTCACCGACATCTACCCGGCCGGGGAGCCGGCCCAGGAAGGCGTCACCGGCCGGCTGATAGCCGACGCCGTCCTGGCCGCCCATCCCTCCACCCGGTTGGACTACGTCGAGGACCGGAGCCAGCTGGCCGCGCATGTGCGCCGGCTCCTCCGTCCCGGGGACCTATGCCTGACCCTCGGGGCCGGGGACCTGAACCAGCTGGCGGCCGAGCTGACGAAAGCGCCTTCGTGAGCGAGCCGGCCGCTCCCAGCGCCGACGGTCCTGGCCACAGGGCCCCTGATCTGGACGCCGCCGCCTCTGCCCTGGGAGAGAGGGCCGAGCGCAGGCATCCCCTGGGTGCCCTCACCACCTACCGGGTGGGCGGACGGGCCGCCCTTTATCTCGAGGCCCACAGCCGGCAGGACCTGCGGCTGGCCTCGGCTGCCGTCCGGACCGGCTCGATCCCCGTTCTGGTGCTCGGGAAGGGATCGAACCTGTTGGTGGCCGATGCCGGCTTTCCCGGGCTGGTCGTCACTTTGGGGGATGAGTTTGGCGTCATCGAGATTGACGGCCGCACAGTCCAAGCCGGCGCCGCCGTCGCTCTGCCCGTGCTGGCCCGGCGCACGGCTGCCGCCGGGCTCACCGGCCTCGAGTGGTGCGTGGGCGTACCCGGCTCGGTCGGCGGCGGGGTGCGGATGAACGCCGGCGGCCACGGCTCGGATATGGCCCGATGCCTGGCCGGGTGGGAGGTGGTCGACCTGGCCGGGGGTCCGGATGGTCCGCGGACTCCCGCTGACCTCGACTACGGCTACCGGCATTCGAGCGTCCTGTCCCACCAGGTGGTGGTTTCGGCTTCCTTCGAGTTGCGCCCGGGCCAGCGGACCCAGTCCGAGGCGGCCATCGCCGAGATCGTTCGGTGGCGCCGGGACCACCAGCCCGGGGGTCAGAACGCCGGTTCGGTGTTCGCCAATCCGGAGGGCGACTCCGCCGGGCGCCTCATCGAAGCGGCCGGCCTCAAGGGCCTCCGTCGCGGCTCGGCCGCGGTGTCCGAAAAGCACGCCAACTTCATCCAGGCCGACCCGGGCGGCTCGGCCGATGACGTGTGGAGCCTCATCCAGGAGGTCCGGCGGGAGGTCCGGCGCATCACCGGAGTCGAGCTGCGCACCGAGGTCCGCGCCATCGGATTCGGGACAGGCCACCATAGTGGGTTGGACCACGGGTCCTCAGGCGACCAGGAGGGGGGAACGTCAGGATGACCACGACCATCAACCGGCCTCCCCGCCCGGCCCCGGAGCCGGGCATCCGCCGCCGCACCACGGGCCCGGGCGCACCGCGCATGGACCCGCGCATCCGCCAACGACGGACCGAGGTGCTGCGCCGACAGGGCCGACGCCGGTTGCGTGTCCTGCTCGGTGTCTGCGCCGTGCTTGGCGTTGCTCTGCTCGGCGTGCTCGGGCTGCGCTCGCCCTGGCTTTCGGTGAGAGCCATCCGGGTCACCGGAGAGTCGGGACCCCAGGCCGCCGAAGTCGAACGGGTGGCGGCCTTGGCCCTTCATCACCCCATGGTCAGTGTCGATCTCGGCTTGGTGGTGGCCCGGGTGGAGGCGCTGGCCTGGGTGGATCAGGCCCGGGTCCGACGCTCCTGGCCCGACACGTTGGATCTGGCGGTGACCCAGCGCACGCCGGTGGCCCAGGTCGAGGTGGACGGAACCTGGGCCCAGGTGGATGCCACCGCGCGAGTGGTGTCCGTCGGACGAACCCAGACGGCCCAAGAGCCGCTGATCCTCGGGCTGCCCTTGGCGGCGGGACCGGTCCGGCCCGGCTCCACCCTCGCTCCCACCGCTGGGTCCGACCTGGCCGTGGCCGCCGCCGTTCCCTCCGACCTGCGCGCCCAGGTGGTGTCCATCGGCCCTGATTCCACGGGTGGGGTGGCTCTGGTCCTAACCGACGGCGCCCGGGTGGATCTGGGCCGGCCATCGGCGCTGGCGACCAAGATGGCGGCCCTGGAGACCGTGATGGGAGAGGTCGATATGACCGGTGTCCACACGGTCGATCTACGGGTTCCGGAGCAACCGGCCTTGACCAGGTCATGACCACGTCCTACCGTTCTCAACGACTTCATGAGGTTTACATAACTATGAACCTCAGCTGGAGGTCGAGAGTTTCCGCCGATCGAAGGACCTTTTGACATGCCGTCTGGATCGCAGAACTACATAGCCGTTATCAAGGTCGTCGGTATCGGCGGGGGCGGCGTCAACGCCGTCAACCGCATGATCGATGCCGGGCTCAAAGGCGTGGAGTTCATAGCCGTCAACACTGATGCCCAGGCTCTGCTCATGAGCGATGCCGATGTGAAACTCGACATCGGTCGCGCCCTGACGCGGGGCCTGGGGGCGGGGAGTGACCCCGAGATCGGCCGCCAGGCGGCCGAGGAGCACCGGGACGAGATCGAGGAGGTCCTCAAGGGGGCCGACATGGTCTTCATCACCGCCGGCAAGGGCGGGGGCACCGGCACCGGCGGAGCGCCGGTGGTGGCTGAGATCGCCAAAGGCCTGGGAGCTCTGACCATCGGAGTGGTGACCCGGCCCTTCGCCTTCGAGGGCCGCCGGCGGGCCGTTCAGGCCGATGCCGGCATCCAGCGGCTCAAGGAGAAGGTCGACACCCTCATCATCATTCCCAACGACCGGCTCCTGACCGTCTCCAATGACAAGACGTCGATGGTGAACGCCTTCAAGATGGCCGATGAGATCCTGCTCCAGGGTGTTCAGGGCATCACCGACCTGATCACCACTCCGGGGCTCATCAACACCGACTTCGCCGATGTGAAGATGATCATGAGCAACGCCGGCACGGCCATCATGGGCATCGGCACCGCCTCGGGCGAGGGCCGGGCGGTCAATGCCGCCCGGGCCGCCATAACCAGCCCGCTGCTGGAGGCCTCCATCGAAGGGGCCCGCGGCATCCTGCTCAACATCGCCGGTGGAACCGACCTGGGCCTCTTCGAGGTCAACGAGGCGGCCGAGATCATCCATGGTGTGGCCCATCCCGACGCCAACATCATCTTCGGCAGCGTCATCGATGACGCCATGGGCGATGAGGTCCGGGTCACGGTGATCGCCGCCGGATTCGAGCGCTGGGAGGAACGTCCCGACGGCCGCCGCCAGACGGCTGCTGGCACCTCGCTGAATCTGGGTGGGGCCGGGTCCGAGCAGGACGACGAGGACCTCGGGGACGACGACTTCGACGTCCCCTCCTTCCTCAAATAGCCCGGGCTTGAACGGGCCCGGCCCGCTCCCCGGCGCGCCCGCCAATCCCCTGACCCTCCCCGGCGGCGGGCTGGCCTGTTGGACGGGTCGGGCCGAAGGAGACCTTGGTCCGGGTGCGGCCGATGACCCGACCGGGCGGCGCAGGGCCGTCCTGGACCGGCCCTGGGCGTGGGCCAGCCAGGTTCACGGCGCCGAAGTGCTGGTGGTCGGGGAGGACATCCCCTTGGGCCCTCCCGCTGACGCTCTGGTGTCGCAGACAACCGGCTGCGCCCTGGCCGTGTTCACCGCCGACTGTGCGCCGGTGGCCCTGGTCAGCGCTGAGGGGCCCATCGGCGCCGTCCATGCGGGCTGGAGGGGTCTGCAGGCCGGGGTGGTGGCGGCGGCCGTGGAAGCCATGCGCCGACTGGGCGCCGTCGAGATCACCGCCGCCCTCGGCCCCTGCATCCACGCCGAGTGCTACGAGTTCTCTCCCGCAGAGCTGACCGGTTTGGCCGACCTCCTCGGAGCGTCGGTGGCGGGTCGGACCTCGGAAGGAGCCCTCGCCCTGGATGTCCCGGCGGCGGTGGCCCAAGCCCTGGGCAAGGTGGGCGTCGAGCTCTCATACGACATGGGAGTCTGTACGGCGTGCTCGACGCAGTACTGGTCCCACCGCCGCTCCGGTGACCGCCAGCGCCAGGCCATGATCGTGTGGCGCACTTAGATGACAGGCACCGGGATCAGCGCCGCCTCGGTGGCCTCGGCTCTGACCGTCGTGCGCGAGCGAATCGAGCAGGCGGGAGGCGACCCCGACCGGATGACCATCGTGGCCGTGACCAAGGGCCACGGTCCCGATGCCGTGTCGGCTGCCCTAGCCGCCGGTCTCTACGACATCGGGGAGAACTACGCCACGGAAATGCTGGTCAAGTCCCGATCCCTGGGTGCCCCTGCCATGACTACGGGTGCCCGAGGGCCCGATTCCCCGGCGCTCGGCGCCTCCGACTCTCCGGCGCCGCGCTGGCACTTCATCGGTTCCATCCAGCGCAACAAGGTGAAGAGCCTGGCGCCGCTGGTGTGCCTGTGGCAGACGGTGGATCGGATAGAGGAGGCCGTCGCGGTGGCCGGTGCCGCGGCAGGGTCGGGGCGCCCGGTCCGGGCTCTGATCGAGGTCTGTCTGGCCCCGGGAGCCGGTCGGGGCGGTTGTGCTCCCGATGACATCGAGGGTCTATTGGAAGGCGTCGGTGACAAGATCGAGGTGATGGGCCTGATGGGCGTCGCGCCGGCCGGCCCACCCGAAGCAGCCCGGTCCGGGTTCCGCTGGCTGCGCTCGGCCGCCTCACGACTGGGGCTGGCCGAGGTCTCCATGGGGATGAGCCACGACCTCGAAGTGGCGGTTCAAGAAGGTTCCACCATGGTCCGCGTCGGTACCGCATTGTTCGGTCCGCGCTCCGGGACTCCCGGCCTGGGACGATAGGCTCAAGAAAGAAGGAGGAATATGGCTTCGTGGGCTCGTAAGACGATGGTCTACCTCGGCCTCGTCGATGACGACTACGAGGAGTACGAGACGTATGAGGAGCCGGTTCCGGCTCCTCAGGTCATGGCGCCGCCGGCAGCCCCGACGCGCCCCGGTCCTCGTGTGTACGCCGCCTCACCGAACCAGGAGAGCGGGAGTATCCGCACCCTCCACGGCAGCGAAGAGGCGATGGCCATGCCGGCCCAGCCCCGTTCCGCCGTGGTCCGTCCCCTGGCCGTTCAGCAGAGCGCCAAGGTTCATGTGGTCGTGCCGGGCCAGTTTTCCGATGCCACCGAGATCGGTGATCGCATGAAAGCCAGCCAGCCCGTCATCGTGAACCTCCAGGCCGCCGAGCGCGATCTGGCCCGCAGGATGATCGATTTCTGCAGCGGGGCCACCTACGCCCTGGGTGGCTCGATGGACAAGGTGGCCGATCAGGTATTCCTCCTGACCCCCTCCAACGTTGAGGTGTCGGCCGAGGAGAAGCGCCGCCTACAGGAGCGGGGCCTCTACCGGGCTTGACCCGGCAGAATCCCGCATGGTGCCCGAGTGCTGACCATCGTCCACGACGCCCTGTGGCTCTATTTCCTCGTGATGTTCGCCCGGGTCATCCTGTCGTGGTTCCCGATCACGCCTGGGACCTCGATGGCGGCTATCAGCGGGTTCATCTACTCCGTGACCGAGCCCGTGCTGGGTCCGGTGCGCAAGGCGCTGCCCCCACTCTCGGTGGGGAGCATGGGCTTCGATCTCTCGCCCATCCTGGTCCTCGTGGCCATTCAGATTCTGGTCAACCTCACCTAAGGACAGACCTGGTCCGGTGCCGGCCCTGGCGTCGGTCCTGACCCTTTCATGGCTCCTCGCCTACTATGCCCGGGTCCTCGGACCTCCTAGACCGGATGGGTGATTCTGTGTTGCTGCTTCTGACGATTGCGCTGGTGCTGGTCGGCGCCGTCGCC
>DATLUK010000396.1:0-2014 GCA_035533195.1 Acidimicrobiales bacterium
TAGTCCATGCGGGTGACGTTGGTCCCGCCCTGGACGTAGGTCAGCTCTTCACCGGTCTTCTCCATGCCGGTGTGCAGGTACCCGATGATGGGCTTGGACCGCAGCACTGTCTCACCGTCGAGCTCCATCATGATCCGCAGCACACCGTGGGTGGACGGATGCTGGGGACCCATGTTGATGATCATCGTCTCGTCATCGGTGATCTCGACATCGATGTCGGCCGAATCGAGCACGCCACCGTCGGGTAGGCGCAGCACGGCGCCCCGCTCACGCAGGAGTTCGGCCGACTCGGTCAGCGTGCGGGGCTGCAGCTCCTGGGTTCCCTCCGACGTCTCCGCCACCAGGGTCTCGGCGTCGGTTTCGGCCGTATGGACCGGCGGCCAGGTGTTGTGCGGTTGATCCTCGCTCATGCTCACCTCGTCCCCGGGGACTGCTTGAACTGCACCGGCACCCGGCCGACCGCATAGTCCTTGCGCAGGGGATGGCCCTCCCAGTCCTCAGGCATGAGGATGCGGCTCAGGTCGGGATGGCCGGTGAAGACGATGCCCATCATGTCGTAGGCCTCCCGCTCCATGGCCTCGGTGCCCGGATAGACGTAGAACAGCGAAGGCAGGACGGCGTCGTGCTCGGGCAGCTGGACGCGTACCCGCACCCGCTGACGGCGGACGTAGGACACCAGGTTGACCACCAGCTCGAAGCGCTCGCCCCGCACCCCTTCGGGCAGCTCCCGGCCCGGGTGGGCCAGGTAGTCCACGGCGGTGAGGTCGACCACGCCGTTGAAACCGTCGTCGCGCAGGCCACCGATCACGGCCTCGTAGCCGGCCTGGTCGACGTGGAGGACGGGCTGGCCCCGGGAGAAGGAGACGGGTACCCCGTAGCCGGCCGCTTCGGCGGCGGTCATCGCCTGGTCGGCGCGAGCGTCCGGCCTCGTCTCGGCCCCGGACGGGGCCGGCGGGGACGCGACGCTATCCGTGGGCCCGGCCGTACTCATCAGTGAGGCGTCCGTATCTCGACGTGGGCGTCCTCGTAGCCGGCGCCGCCGGGGTGGGGAAGCATGAGGCGGGCGCCACCTCCCGAGTCACGCCGGCGGCTGTGCATCTCACCGGTGGAGATCTTGGAATGCAGGGTCAGGATGGCGTGTAACAGAGTCTCCGGGCCAGGCGGGCAGCCGGGGGCGTAGACATCCACCGGGACGACCTGGTCCACGCCCTGGACAATGGCGTAGTTGTTGAACATGCCGCCGGTGGAAGCACACACGCCCATGGAGATGACCCACTTGGGCTCCATCATCTGGTCGTAGACCTGGCGCAGGACGGGAGCCATCTTCTGACTGACCCGGCCGGCCACCACCATCAGGTCGGCCTGGCGGGGGGAGGCCCGGAAGACCTCCATGCCGAAACGGGAGATGTCGAAGTGGGCGGCTCCGGTGGCCATCATCTCGATGGCACAGCAGGCCAGGCCGAAGGTGGCGGGCCACACGCTGTTCTTCCTGGACCACTTGACCAGCTCCTCCAGGGGAGCGGTTATGAAATTGTGGTTGAGATCCTCGAAGCCCACCCGGTCCCCCGATCAGGCGGCTTCGTCCCGGGCGGCGGGACCGATGCGGCGCACAGTGGACTGGCTGGTCCGGGCCGGCGAGATCGGCGCCATCGGGCGCAGGCGCTTGAGCGGGCCCCAGTCCAGGGCGCCGTGGCTGATGAGGTAGATGAAGGCCACGAAGACGGTGGCGGCAAAGGTGAGCATCTCCACCAACAGGAACACCGGCGAAGCCGTCTCCTTGAAGATGACCGCCCACGGATACAGGAAGATGATCTCGATGTCGAAGATGATGAAGAGCATGGCCACCAGGTAGAACCGCACCGGGAAGCGTTCGGCCGGCTCCCGGTCGGGCACGATCCCGCACTCGTAGGGCGCCGACTTGGCGTCGGTGGGGCGGTAGGGGGCCAGAAGGCCGGAGGCCATGAAGCTCAGCCCAGCGAAGAGCGCGGCCACGATGAAGAGGGCCAGGATCGGC
>DATLUK010000397.1:0-3013 GCA_035533195.1 Acidimicrobiales bacterium
CCCATGGGAGCCGCGCCGTGCTGTCGAGCCTGTCCAACATGTTCAGGGTCCCGGACCTCCGGAACAAGATCCTCTTCACGCTCGTCATCATCGGCCTGTACGCCTTCGGCGCCAACATCCCCTGCCCGGGTATCAGCCTGAGCGAGGTTCATACTCTCCAAAACGAGGCCAAGGCCGCCGGCGTGCTGGGCTTCCTCAACCTGTTCAGCGGCGGCGCTCTGACCCGCTTCGCCGTCTTCGGGCTGGGGATCATGCCGTACATCACCAGCTCGATCATCATCCAGCTGCTCGGGGTGGTCATCCCCAAGTTCGAGAAGTGGCGGGACGAGGGTGCGGTGGGCCAGAAGAAGCTGACCCAGGCCACCCGCTACCTGACCGTGTCCCTGGCCCTCATGCAGTCCACCGGATTGGCCTTTGTCTTCCACAACGGCGGGTCGAGCTTCCTCGGCGGGAACCTGAACGTCGACCTGATCCCCAAGTTCACCGTCCCCCGGGTCCTGCTCATCGTTCTCACCCTGACTGCCGGCACCGCTTTCGTGATGTGGTTGGCCGAGCTCATCACCCAACGCGGTATCGGCCAGGGCATGTCCATCCTCATTTTCACCAACGTGGTGGCTGGCATGCCTTCCGGAGGGGCCAACATTCGGGCCGCCGGCGGCAACCTCAAGTTCGGTGTGGTCCTCGGTGTGACGGTGATCCTGGTGGTGGCCATCGTCTTCGTGGAGCTGGGCCAACGCCGTATCCCGGTGCAGTTCGCCAAGCGGGTGGTGGGCCGGCGCATGTACGGCGGCCAGAGCACTTACATCCCGCTCAAGGTCAATCAGGCCGGCGTCATCCCCATCATCTTCGCCAGTTCGATCCTGTACTTCCCCGTGCTGTTGTCCAATGTCATCCCCTGGAAGAGCTTCCAGAACTTCGTCAACAACGACCTGGCCCAGCCGACCAGCTTCACCTACATAATTCTCTACGGCATCCTGATCATGGCCTTCGCCTTCTTCTATACGGCCATCCAGTTCGATCCCCACCAGCAGGCCGACATCATCCGCAAGCAGGGCGGGTACATACCGGGAATCCGTCCCGGACCCTCCACTGAGCGCTACCTGGCCGGCATCGTCAACCGCATCACGCTGCCCGGCTCGCTCTTCCTCGCCACCGTGGCCCTGGCCCCTTCGGTCATCCTGGCCGTCTGGCACCTGAACACCAGCTATCCCTTCGCCGGGGTGACCCTCCTGATCGCGGTGGGCGTGTCGCTGGAAACCATGCGCCAGATCGACAGTCAGCTGATGATGCGCAACTACGAGGGCTTCCTGAGGTGATCCCGAAGCAGTTGGCCCCCGAGTCGCTCTGGTAGTGGTTCCCGGGGTCAGGCTGGTCGTTCTGGGCAAGCAGGGTGCGGGCAAAGGGACCCAGGCGGTCCGCCTCGCCCGCCACTACGTGGTGCCCCATATATCCACGGGCGACATCTTCCGCGCCGCGGCCAAGGCTGGCACGCCCTTCGGCCGGAAGGCATCCGAGTTCATGGAAAAGGGGGAGCTGATCCCCGATGACGTGGTGCTGGGCGTGGTCATGGAGCGCCTCGAGCAGAAGGACGCCAAGGGCCGGGGCTATGTGCTCGACGGCTTCCCCCGTACCGTCAACCAGGCCGAGGCCCTCACCGCCCGGATCGGGGAGGCCTGGAACTTGCCGCTGGTAGTGGACCTCGAGGTCCCGACCGAGATCGTCCTCCAGCGCCTGGCCGCCCGCCGGGTCTGCACCGACTGTGGGGCCAACTACAGCACCGCCGTACCCCCCAAGACCGACTGGATCTGTGATGTCTGCGGGGGAGAGGTCGTCCAGCGGGAGGACGACACCGAGGGGGCCATCCGCCGCCGGCTCGACCTCTACGAGGAGCAGACGGCTCCCCTCATCTCCTGGTACCTGGAGCGCCGCCAGCTGCGCACCGTGGACGGCCTGGGCGACCCGGACAGGGTGACCGATCGCCTGGTCCGCACCATCGACCACTGGCGAGAGACATCCGCATGATCAGGACTCGGGATGAGATTGCCAAGATGCGCAAGGCGGGCCGGGTCGTGGCCGAGATGCACGAGGCCACCCGGGCGGCCATCCGGCCCGGCGTCACCACCGCCCAGCTGGACAAGGTGGCCCGGGAGGTGTTGGAGCGGCGGGGGGCCCGGTCCAACTTCCTCGGCTACGGGCAGCCGCCCTTTCCGGCGGTGATCTGCGCCTCCCCCAACGACATGATCGTCCACGGGATCCCGGGCGAATATGTCTTGGAGGAGGGCGACATCATCTCGGTGGACTGCGGCGCCATCATCGAGGGCTACCACGGGGACGCCGCCTACACCGCCGCGGTGGGGGAGGTCTCGGCCCCGGCCCGCCGGCTCCTGGAGGTCACCGAGGCCTCCCTGTGGAAGGCCATCGACCAGATGCAGGAGGGCAAGCGGCTCTCCGACATCGGCCACGCCGTCCAGACCGTGGCCGAAGCGGCCGGCTTTTCCGTGGTCCGGGAGTACGTGGGTCACGCCATCGGCACGGCCATGCACGAGGAGCCCCAGGTTCCCAACTACGGATCCCCCGGCCGAGGGCCCAAACTGAGGGCCGGTCATGTCTTTGCTGTGGAGCCCATGGTCAACATAGGTGGACAGGAGACCCGGGTCCTGGAGGACGGCTGGGGCGTGGTGACCGCCGACGGGAGCCTCTCTGCTCACTTCGAGCACTCCATCGCCATCACCCCGGACGGCCCCGAGGTGCTGACCCTGCCATGACGCGATAAACTATCCGTCCGGTCTTGTCGCGCCCCTGCTGTAGGCGCGGGATGAGGCCTATCGGTCGAAACCGGACCCTGCGTCGAGGCTAGTCCCCGGCCGTGGTGCGGGGCCGGCATCCCACGCCCGTTCGCAGGAGGAAGCAGCTGCCCAAGCCCAAGGAGGACGCCATCGTGCTGGAAGGCACGGTTGTCGAGCCCCTCCCGAACGCAATGTTCAAGGTCGAGCTGGAGAACGGCCACAAGGTG
>DATLUK010000398.1:0-5302 GCA_035533195.1 Acidimicrobiales bacterium
GAGGCTGGCCAGGATCCCCAGGAAGAACAGCACACAGAAGATGACGGCCAGAACGACCTTGGTCACGACCACACCCCGGAAGACCGAGGTGAAGTGCACTGAACCGAACCAGAGGTAGTCCGTGTAGAACCCGGCAATCCCACGCAGGGAGAGGACGAGGATGATCACGACTACGGCCAGGATCAGCAGGCCGATCCGTCCGCGAGAAGGACGGCCCCGGGACGGGCGATCGGTAATGGTCCGCACGGGGCGGAACTCTAGGTGAGGGCAGGCACCAAGAGGCAGCGACAGCCCGGATGAGCGGGCGGATGGGTCTGGCCGGTCGGGTATTCAGACCCGGCCGGTGTGGCCCCGGCCAATCCATTGTCGTCGCAGTCCGGGCAGGGCCCTCCGTCGTCGTCGACTATCCAGACCAGCCTGGCGCCCGAGGGGACGGAGGCCAGAACGGCGCGCTCGAAAGCGGCCACCAGGTGGTCCATGGCCAGCGCTTCGACCCGGGCGCCCTTCCATGACCGGTAGGCGGAACCCACCAGGTCGGCCAGGCCGGCTTCATCGAAACCCGGCTCGGCCACCGCTCGCCCGAGATGGATGCGCAGATCGCCCACCAGGTCGGCCGCCAGCGCCCGAGCGACGCTCTGGACGTGTCCGGCGCCGGTGTCCCCGCCAGAGACGCCGGGCAGGGCTGAGCGGGCGAATTCGGACCCGCGCTCGAAGGCCTCTCCCAGGATGGGCACGGCTGCCGCCGCGAATCGTGCCGTGTGCTCCGCTTCGGGGGGAAGGGGGTCGAGATGGGGATGGTTGGCACTGCTCCGCACCCGGTCAAGGAGATCGTTCTGATCGTCCTGCAGGGTCCGCTTCAGCTTGCGGGCCAAGCGGTCATGGACAGGGCCCAGCATCTGGTTGCGGCGCTCCAGCCAGTCCTCCTGGGACTCCTCGAGAGCTGACCCCTCCAGCGACGGGGCGGCCCCGGAATCCTGGGCCGCGGCGTCTACCAAAGCCGCCTGACCGGCGGCGGTATCGTCCTCGTCCAGCGGGTCTGGGGGCGGTTCCAACACCGCCTCGGGCCTGGGTCCTTCGGCTTCGGGTCGATCCGATCGCGGCTCGGCCACCGGCGTCCCGTCCTCGACGCCTGGGCGCGACAGTTCGGAAAACACGGCATCTGCATCGCGGCGGGCCGCCTCCCGTTCGGCCCGCAGCCGGGCGAACAACTCATCGACCGAGGGACGCTCCGAGGCGACCTGGCCGATCCCTCCGTCCTCTCTGACCGATCCGGCCGACACACTGGGGGCGGCGGCTTCCGACACTGGCGGAGCCGGGGCCGGTGAGGCTGAGACTGCCGCGGGTGGGTCAGTCGGTGGCACCGAGGACAGAGGGGACGGTCCGTCTGGGTCGGGCGCCGTGGCCTCGGCCGCGGGGCTGGGCCGGATTATTCGGATCCCCTCCTCGGGCACGGCCGGAGGGCCGGTCTCGGAAGGATGGAACCGTTCCTCGCGTCGGCGGAGGATCCTCAAGGAGGACATGCGCCTTTCGGGGACCGGCTCGGGCTCCGGCGGGGACTCAGGCGCCGGAGCCCTCTCCGTACGCTGGATCCAGCCCCGGGGAAGAACGGCTGGAGCCGGCGGGACCGGTTCCTCATGGTGCCCTGGAGGCGGTGGAGGAAGGACCGGGCCGGGTGGGAGAGGCTCGGCAGACAGCACCGCTCGAGTGGGAGGCAGCTCCCTGGTCCCGGCCATCTGGGCATGGATCCGAACGGGCGGCACGGTGTCGGACAGCGTTACCTCGATGACCTCAGGCGGGGGCGGAGGTGCACCCAGGGAAGCAGCGCCGAGCCCGGTCTGGGCGAGTTCCTCCAGAACCGGCTCCTCCGCATCGGGTGACCGGCGGGCCCGGTCCAGAGCGTTGTCGGCCGCCGCCTTGGCCTCCAGCTCCAGACCTTCGACGGAGCCGGTGACCTGATCGATCAGACGGCGGACGTCCCCCACCGATTGGAGCATGCTGTCGCGGCCCGCCCCCAGCTGCTCCAGCTGGGCAACCAGATTCCGCCGCCGCCGGGTCAGCTCGCCCAGCACCCTGGCCTTGAGCGCCTCGGCCTCCTCGGACATAGCGTCGAAACGGGCCCTGGCCTCGATGAGCGCCGCTTCGGCCTGCTCCCGGGCCCGGGTGACGATGGCTTGGGCTTCGGCCTGGGCCCCTGCCCGGATGGCCTCGGCCGACGATTCTGCCTCGGCGGTCCTTTCCGAGAGAAGCCCCTCGGACGAGGCACGCAGGGAGTCGGCCGCCTGTTGGGCCTCCCGCAGGACCCGGGTGGAATTCTCCTCAGCCTTCTTGCGCAACTCGGCGGAAGCCTCGTGGGCCGAGTGGAGGATCTGAGCAGCCTCGTTTCCGAGGGCCGCGGTAAGCGTGGCCTCGTCCAGGCGTGGGCTGGCCGCCGACTGTCTGGCTTCACGCAGTTCTGCCCTCAGCGCCTCCTCGCTTCGGATCAACCGCTCCAGCTCGACCGCTACCGCGTCAAGGAGCTCCCGAACTTGGCCCGGGTCGAAGCCCCGGAACGAGTTGGTGAACGAGTGTCGCCTCAGCTCGTCCGGCGACAACGGGACCGGGTAGGTGGAGGGTCGGGGGAGATCACCGGCCATCGAGTGAGATTACGACGTGGGAAGCCTCAAGCTCGTGACCCACGCGGCTGGGCGCGCCGACGAAGACGCCGATCGGCGGGGGGAAGGAGCACGGTGAAGCTCGACCCGCGTCCCGGGCGGGAGGCAACCTCGATGCGTCCCCCGTGCGCCTCGACCACCCGCTGGGCCAGAGGCAGGCCCAGCCCCAATCCGCCGAAGCGGCGCGTGTCGGATGAATCTCCCTGTACGAACTCATCAAACACCCCGGCCAGACCCTCCTCCGACATGCCCTGGCCCCGGTCTGTTACGGCTAGAGACAAACCGCCCTCCGGGCTGCGGGTGGCGGTCACTCTGACCCTCACGCCGTCAGGGGAGAACTTGACAGCATTGTCGATCAGCTCGTCCAGAGCGAGTCCTATCCAGCGCCGGTCCGCCTCCACCTCGGGCAGCCCACGGGCGACCTGACAACGCAACTCCTGCTCGGGTCCGATCCGGCCGGCCCATCGACCGGAGGCGTCGTCCAGCAGCTCCCGGGCTGACAGGCGGACTGGGTCAAGACCCAAGCGGTTGGCGCCAGCCGAGGCGAAGAATTCCAGCATCTCGACAGTGCGGAGCAGCCGATTGGACTGCTCGAGGATCTGATCGTGCAGCACCCCGGCCTGGGCCGGCGGGACGGGGCGGGAGGCAAGCAACCGGGCGAAGCCGAGGATGGCCGTCAGGGGCGTGCGCAACTCATGGCCGATCCGGGAGAGAAACTCGGTCTTCATGCGCTCCAGCTCCCGCTCGGGCCGCAGGTCGCGCAGGAGCACCACCACCCCTGGAGCTTCCCCGGGCTCGAGCTCGTAAGGGGCGGCGGACACGGAGACCGGTACCAGTCCCTCGGTCCTCACCAGTGTCCCTTGGCTGGTAAGCGGACGCTCGAGCCCGGCCAGGACCCGAGCGATCAGATCCCCACCTCCGTCCAGCCTCACCTCCAGAACTGACGCCGCCGGGCGCCCGAGGCTGCGGGCTCGCGGCCGTCCGGTCAACCGCTCGGCGGCGATGTTGAACTCGGTGATTCGTCCCGAAGGATCAAGGGCCATCAGGGCCTCGCCCATTCCGGACACGACCGACTCCAACCGGCCCCGCAGGGCGGCCTCATCGAGGGCGGCCTGGCTCAGGGCGGATGTCTTCTCCTCAATGGATGCGGCCATGGAATCGAAGGACTCGGCCAACACCCCGATCTCATCGCTGGCCACGACTCCCGTACGCACCTCGCTCTCCCCGCTACTGATGCGCCGGGCCGCCGCCGTGAGCTGCTCGAGTCCCCGGTTGATGCGGTCACTTATCAGCACGGAAACCAGAAAGGCGATAATCGAGCCGCCCAGGGCGATGAGGAAGAGGTCATGGAATAAGGACTGCCGGGTGGCGTCGACCTCCGACGTCGAAGTCTCGACCAGTACCGCCATGACCGGTCTGCCGGTTCCGGCCAGGACGCTGGCCCCCGCCGTGTACCGGCCATCGCTGGTGATGGGAGCGGCGGGCCGGCCCGACTGGTAGCTGCGGGCCAGTGCCAGCTCGGCGGGGTCAGGTCGAGGCGTCGTGCGCGGGTAGGAGCTCAACCCTGCCCCGTCGGACACCAGGATGGCGGAGAGGGTCGGGTCGTCTCCGACCTGTGCGTCGAGGAAGCTCGGATCCAGCGGGCTCACGGCCAGGGCCACTCCCAGAACCGATCCGCCGGCCGAATCCGGATAGGCCCCCACGACCAGGGCGGAGCGCCCGATCACACCGGATGTGCCGGCCGGCTGGCTTACGGACAGAGCCCTCCGGACCAGGTTGGTCCCGGCCAGATCGGAAGCCGCCAAGGGCCCGAAGCGCGCCCCGAACTGCGGCGAAGCGGCCTCTACGCTGCCGTCCGGCCCCACCCATTCCAGGGCCACATTGCTGAAGAACTGCGTCGACAGGGCCGAGAGCCCGGCGGCCAGCCGGGCTTGGGCGCCGGGAGTCCCCGCCGCAGCCGGGGCCGCCAATCCCAGACCCTGAACCGATGATGAGACCAGCTTGGCGTCCTGCAGGTCGGACTCCCAGGCCGTGGAAGTCGACGCCGCCACTCGGTCGGCCCGGCTCTGCAGTCGCTTGATGGCGTCGTCCCTCACCGTGTTGGACAGGACGGTCGAAAGGGCCACGGACAGGACGACGACGATGAGGAGGAGAGTGGCGCCGGCGGTGGCCGTGAGCTTGGCCCCGATCGAGCCGCGGCTGGCGTAGGCCACCGCCCCGCCGATGGCAAGCGAGCCGGCCAGCAGAAGACTCTCGGCCGTCACCTGGGTCAGCCAGTAGGCGGCCACGCCCGCCGCGGCCACCAAGACGGCGCCTCCCAGTAGGGCCAGAGCGGGTGGGCCTGACCGCCCCCTTCGGCTGACACTCAGGAAGGCGAAGAGGACCGCAGCCCCCAGTCGGAGGCCCGTCACCGCCGGTGAGGCATGCACCTGCGGACTGACTGCTCCGTGGATGAAGGCGGCGCTCGCGAGCGCTGCAAAAGCGGCGCCAAGGATGACCGATCGCCACAGAGTGGCGCCGTAGAGCTGGGCCCTCAGCAGAACCAGTGCGAATCCGGCCAGGGCGACCAGGAAGGTGACGATTTCAGCGGCGAATTCGAACTGGGCGGCCGATGCTCCCATGTCCCACCAATCGGTGCGCCGAAGCGCCGT
>DATLUK010000399.1:0-11677 GCA_035533195.1 Acidimicrobiales bacterium
GCCCGATGACCCCTACGGCCGGATGATCCATGCCTCCTCCGACATCGTCGATACTCCCGAAAGGGAGGCCATCGGCAGGTTGGCCCAGGGGGTTCGCGAGATCATCGAAGGCCTGGTGGCCCACCGGGCCCCGTTGGCCGAAATGGAGGAAGCCGCCGGCCTCATCGAACAGGTGGCCGACCTGCTCGGGCGCCAGCCGGGTCAGCGCGCCTATGAGAGCTTTGCTGAGGCGGCCAACGCCGATACCCCTTATACCTTCTTCGATAACAGCCCGATCATCGGGATGGCCAATCCACTGGCGCCCCCGGCCGAACTACGCATCGAAGGTGAAAAGGTGGTCGGCTCGGTGGTGTTCGGCTCGGCCTATGAAGGTCCGCCCGGCCACGTGCATGGTGGCTATCTGGCCGCCACTTTCGACGAGTTGCTGGGCCTGGCCCAGACCCTCTCAGGACAGAGCGGGATGACCGGCACCCTGACCATCCGCTACCGCCGGCCGACCCCGCTGCACCGGGTCATCGCCCTTGAAGCCGAGCTGATCAAGGTGGACGGGCGGAAAGTGACCGTGGTCGGTCGATCCTTCGTGGACGGGCAGCTCACCGCCGAATCCGAAGGCATCTTCATCTCTCTCAACGCCGAGCGTTTCGCTCAGCTGCTGATCGCCAGACAGGAGCCGGATCCGTCCGAATGAATGGATCAGGCGCTGGCCCGGTGTTCGGCCACCAGGGCCAGGATGGCGTCCCCGTACCGGGACACCTTGACCGGGCCGAGGCCGGGCAGGCCCAGGAGCTGCTTGGTGGTGGTGGGGCAAGAGGCGGCCATGGCCGCCAGCGTGGAGTCATGGAATATGACGTAGGCGGGCACGCCCGAGGCCTTGGCCGTGATAGAGCGCCACTGGCGTAGGGCATTGAGTACGCCCGGATCGGCGTCAGCGGCCAGGTCGGCGATCGATCCGACGGGCCGACGCCCAGGTGCCGGCAGCGCCGAACGGGCCCGGCTGATGCCCCCGGCGTGGTCGGCGGCCGGCACCTCCTTGCCCTCCAGGCGCAGGCACGCCATTTCGATGGCCTCCAGATACGGGGAGGGCTGCCGGGGCAGGCTGCGTTGGCCGAAGCTGCGCCGCTCCGCCCAGGAGCAGTGCAGGCGGTGCTCAGCCCGGGTGGCGGCCACATAGAGCAGCCGGCGTTCCTCGGCCTCCTCGGCTGGACCGTTGCTGCGACCGATGGGGACCAGGCCCCGCTCCAGGCCGACCAGGAAGACAACCGGCCACTCCAGGCCCTTGGCCCGATGGAAGGTGGACAGGGCCACGGCGTCGCTGGCCCCGGCGCCGCCATCCCCGCCGATGGTGGTGGTCAGCCAGGACCGGAAGCCGCCGGCGCTGGGGCGCTGGTCGAGGGCGGCATACTCACGGGCCAGCTGGGCGAAGGCCACCAGCTGCATGCGCCGTTCCTCCAGGGCGGACGTGTCCAGCGGGCCGGCGTCGTCACCGGCGGCCTGTTCAAGGTCGGCCACCACGGCCAGGAAGGTCGCCCCGGGGGGAGCCTGGGACAGCTGCCGGAGAGCGGCCTTCACCTCGGGCTGTTCCAACAGGGCAGCTCCACCGGCGGTCCGGCTGGGGACCTGCAGGGCCCGCAGGGCCCTCTCCAGGGTCGGCAGCTGGGCGTTGGTCCGAGCCAGGATGGCGATGTCCGACCACGGCGAACCCGGCCGCCGCGCCTGTCTCACCAGGCTGGCCACTCCACGCGCCTCTTCGACATCGCTGCCATAGGAGCGCACCGCGGGTATCGGGCCTTCAGCTCGGTTGGCCCGCAGGGAGGTCCGCCCCAGGACCGCCCCGGCTACGGTGAGGATCTGGGGCGTCGAGCGGTAGTTGTCCTCCAGGTTGATGACCTCGGCGGTCGGGAACCGGTCGGTGAAACTGGTCAGCAGGGTCGGGTCGGCGCCGTTCCAGGAGTAGATGGCCTGGTTGGGATCACCCACCACGCACAGGTCGAGCCGGTCGCCCAGCCACGCCGACAACAGCCGGAACTGCGACGGGTTGACGTCCTGGAACTCGTCCACGAACAGGTGCCGGAACCGCCAGCGCTGGGCGGCGGCGAAGCTGGCGTCTTCCTCGATGGCCCGGGCGCACATCGATAGCAGGTCATCGAAGTCGACCAGGCCCCGCCGGTGCTTCTCCTCCTCGTAGCGGCGGTAGATCTCGGCCATGCGCGACGGCGTGACGGGAGGCCGCCGGCCGGCGCCCTCGGCCTCCAGTGCATAGTCGTCCGGACCGATCATGCGGGCCTTGGCCCACTCGATCTCCCCGGCCAGGTCGACGGCCTCTACCGGCTTGGCGTCCCGGTGCGCTCGGGGCACCAGCCCGGCCAGCACCCGCACCTTGCGGTCCAGCAGCCCGGGAGCGGCCTGGTCCCGATCGGCCCACCAGCGCCGCAGCTGGGCATAAGCCGTGCTGTGGAAGGTCCCGGCGGCCACCCGGTCCCGGATGCCGAGCCTGCCGAGCCGGGTGTTGAGCTCCCCGGCCGCCTTCCGGGTGAAGGTCAGGGCCAGGACGTGGCCCGGATGGGCGTCGCCCTGGGCCACCCGCCAGGCGATCCGCCGGGTGAGGACCCGGGTCTTGCCCGAGCCGGCCCCGGCCAGCACGCACAGGGGCGACGCCGTGCTGGCCACGGCCGCCCGCTGGGCGTCGTTGAGGCCCTCGAGGAGGCCGGCGGATTGGGGCCCGGGGGCCGTCGAGTCCATCTACGGCGAAGGTACCGATCGCCTGTGACGCACCGGTGGATACCGCCGCCCGCCGAGACATGAGACTTGAACACCCACCCGATTTATATTACAGATGTGTTATGGAACGAACGAAAATTCTCCATCACACGACAAAACGCGAGATCCCGACGGGTGTCTTCAAGTTGCATCTCTCAGTCGGCGCGACGCACCGTGACCAGGACGGCTGGACGACCACGGGGAGCGGTCAGACCGGGGCGAGGAGGGCTTCGGCCACGCGTTCCAGGCCGGCCACCCGGCTGCCCTTGACCAGGACGACATCCCCGACGCCCAGGGGAGGGTTCAGGGCCTCCAGGGCATCGAGGGCGCCTTGCCACCCGCTGACCGGCGCCGGCCCGTACTCGGCGGTGTCCACCGGGATGACGTGGATGCCGAGGGAGGCGGCCAGCTCCCCGAGGCGGCGGTGCTCGGCCACCCGCTCCGGGCCCAGCTCGGCCATGACACCCAGCACGGCTAAGTGTCTCCTCCCCTCCAGGCGCTCTACCGCCCGCAGGGCCGCCTCCAGGGAGGTGGGACTGGCGTTGTAGGCGTCATTCAGCACCCGGGCCCCCCCGGGTGCAGTGGCCAGTTCCATCCGCCAGTGACTGAGCCGGGCGGCCCCCAGCCCGGCGGCCACCTCCTCCGGGGACAGACCGAGTGACAGGCCGGCGGCGGCGGCGGCCAGGGCGTTACCCACGTTGTGCTCACCCCGCGCCTCCAGGCGCACCGGCGCCGAACCCCAGGGGGACACCAGCTTGAAGCGCGGCCGGAGCTGCTCATCCAGTTCGACGTCCTCGGCGGCCACGTCGGCCGTGGCCGTGCGGCCGGAGGGGCCGGAGGGGCCGGAGGGGCCGGAGCCGGCGGAGGGACCGGCGCCCGGGGAGGGACTGGCGCCGGCGAAGGTGAGGGACCGGGCCCGGGTCCGGAACACCATGGCCATGACCCGGGGATCGGCGGCGTTGAGAACGGCGGTCCCGTTCTCGGGGAGAGACTCGATCAACTCCCCTTTTCCCCGGGCCACGTCCTCGATGCTGCCGAAGACCTCCGTGTGCACCGCCGCCACCAGGGTGACGATGCCCACCGTCGGCCTGGCCACCTCGCACAGCGCGGCGATGTGGCCGATCCCGCGCGCGCCCATCTCGAGCATGGCCGCCTCGGCCCCGTCCGGGGCGTTGGCCAAGGTGACAGGCAGGCCGAGCTCGTTGTTGAAATTGCCCGGGCTGGCAGCGGTGACCCACCGCACGGAGAGCACGGCGCCGGCCAGGTCCTTGACCGAGCTCTTGCCGACCGAGCCGGTCACCGCCACCACCCGGTCAGGAAGCCGGCGGCGGGCCAGTCGGCCGATGTCCGATAAGGCGATGGCGGTGTCGGCCACTTCGATACAGGTGGCGGCACCCGCACCCGTGACCGGTCCCCGGGCGCTCAGGTAAGCGGCCGCCCCCCGGCCGACGGCCGAGGCGATGAAGTCGTGTCCATCGCGCTCGGCCACCACCGGCACGAACAGAAAGCCGTGCGGACAGGTCCTCGAGTCGAAATCCACCCCGGTCACGGTTACGTCCGGGCCCGCCAGGCGTCCCCGGGTTGCCTCGGTGATGTCGGCGGTGCCTAGGTGCACGGCCGGAGTCTGTCAGCCCCTTCCCCCGCTGCGGGCCCGCTTCGGGCCGCCATCAACCGTGACGGCCCGTCGCCGAGCGCCGAAGGCCCCCGTACAGTGGCGCGGTGGCTTCCGCCGACCGCATCCGGCTGGTGCTCCTGTTCGGCGGCCGCTCGGCCGAGCACGAGGTCTCCTGTATCTCCGCCCTCCACGTGTTGCGGGCGATCGACCCCGACCGCTTCGAGGTGGTGCCCATCGGCGTGACCCGGGAGGGCCGCTGGCTCTCGGCCGCCGAGTCAGTGGCGGCCCTGCCGGCCGCGGCTAGTTCCCTGCCGTCTCCGGATGACGAGTCCGGTCCCGCGCTCGACCCCATGCCCACCCTCGTGCCGGAGGTCCGGAAGGGCGCCGGCGTGTCGGTGGTGGCCTTCCCTCTCATTCACGGACCGACAGGGGAGGACGGGACGATCCAGGGCCTCCTGGAGACAGTGGGCGTTCCCTATGTCGGCGCCGGGGTGGCCGCCTCGGCCCTCTGCATGGACAAGGGCCTGGCCAAGCGGGTGCTGGAGGCCTCCGGTCTCCCGCTCGGCCGCTGGCTGGGCCTGCGCGGCAGCGAGGTGACGGCCGACCTGACGGAGCGGGTGGGCAAGACGCTCGGCTATCCGGTCTTCGTCAAGCCGGCCAATCTCGGCTCCTCGGTGGGCGTGACCAGGGCGACAGACGCCGCCGGGTTGGAAGCGGCCCTCGAGCTCGCCCTCCGCTACGACGAGTACGTGGTCATCGAGGAGGCCATAACCGGACGGGAGATCGAGGTGGCCGTGCTCGGCAATGAGTCTCCCCGGGCCTCGTTGCCAGGCGAGATCCGGCCGAGCCACGCCTTCTACGACTTCGAGGACAAGTACCTGGAGGACGGCGCCGGCCTGCTGATTCCCGCTCGGCTGGACGCCGCCCAGATCGAGGAGGTCAGGAGCCTGGCCCTGACTGCCTATCGGGCCCTGCAAGTGGACGGCATGGCCCGGGTCGACTTCTTCCTGGAGGAGAGTGGGCGGGGCTTCCTGATCAATGAGCTCAACACCATCCCTGGCTTCACTCCCATCTCCATGTACGCCCGGCTCTGGAAGGAGACCGGCATCGACTACCCGCAGTTGGTGGAGGAACTGGTCAGGCTGGCCCTGGACCGCTACAGCCGCCGCTCCGGGTTCGAGACGGTGAGGAAGTGAGGCGGTGACGCGTCATTTCGCCGTCTCGGCGGTGGGCGGGGACCGGCCCGGGATCGTCTCGGGGGTCACCGCCGCCCTGGCCGAGATCGGGTGCAACCTGGAGGACACCTCCATGACGGTCCTGCGGGGCCGCTTTGCCATGGTGCTGTTGGTGGCCGGCCCCGACGGCCTGGAATCCGAGGCCCTGGCCGCCGCCCTGGACGAGCCGGCCCAGGGGCTGGGCCTGGCCGTGTGGGTCCACGACGTCGAGGAGAACGTGCCCGACCGGCTGGAAGGGGAGAGCTGGACGGTGTCCATCCATGGCGCCGATCGCCCCGGCATCGTCAGCCATATCAGCGCGGCCCTGGCCGAGGTGGGGGTCAACATCGTCGATCTGTCGACCCGGTTGGTGGGAGGAGACCGGCCCGTGTACGCCATGCTCCTGGAGGTGGTGGTTCCCGACTCGGTGCCCAGCTCTGTTCTCACCGAGCGGCTGGAGGCGGCCTCGGCCGAGATGGGCGTCACCGTCTCCGCTCACCCGTCGGGAGCCGACATTCTCTGACAGGCATCCGCCCAGGCCCGGCCTGAGCCGCCCCGCTGTCGAGACCACCGATCCGTGCCCGTACGCCCCGTCATCCGACTCCCCGACGCAGTCCTGACCCGTCCGGCCCTTGAATGCGGGCCCATGGATGAGGACCTGCGCGCTCTAGCCGTCGACCTGGTCGACACCATGCGGGTCTCGCCCGGCTGCGTGGGCCTGGCCGCGCCTCAGCTGGGAGTGGGATTGCGTGCCTTTGTGGTTGACGTGACCGGCCATCGCAAGGCCCGTTCCTGTCACGGCACGGTGGTCATGTTCGATCCGGTGATGGTCTCGTACTCGGGCGCCGAGTTGGCGCGCGAGGGGTGCATGAGCGTTCCCGACCTGACCGGGGACGTCCCCCGGCCAACAGCCGTAGTGGTGCGGGGCGTCGGCCCCGACGGCAAGGGCTTGGAGATCGAGGCCGACGCCTTCGAGGCCCGGGCCTTCCTGCACGAGCTCGACCACCTGGACGGAAAGCTGTTCCTCGACCGCGTGCCCGGTCCGTCGGCCGTCTTCCAGCGCCGGGTGTACCGCTAGGCCGCCGCCGGGCGCTAGGCCGCCAGTCTGGAGAGCACCTCCACCGAGGCGCCATCGGAGGCCCGGACCTGCCAGGCCGGCCCGGGCAGCCCGAGGCCGGCCAGGCGCTCGGCCGTGCCCGACTCGGCCAGGGCCACTACGCACCCGCCGAAGCCGGCGCCGGTCAGGCGGGCGCCGAAGACGCCGGGAAGGGCCCGGAGGGTGTCGGCCAGCTGGTCGAGAGCCGGAGTCGAAACGTCGAAGTCGGCGGCCAGGCTGCGATGGCTCGCGTCCATCAACCGGCCGGCGCCGGCCAGATCGCCCGACTTCAAGGCCGCCGCCGCCTCCAGCACCCGGGCGTTCTCGCTGACGACGTGGCGGGCCCGGCGGCGTAGCCGGTCCTCGGTGATTCGCTCGACGTCGGCTTCGGTGGCGTCGCGCAGGGGACCGATCTCGGCCGCGGCCAATTCGCAGTCGTTCCGGCGATCGGCGTAGGCCGAGCCCACCAGGGTCCGGGGCTGGCCGGAATGGGCCACCAGGACCTCGGCGGACAGAGGGAGGGCCACCGCTTCGACCTCCAGGTTGGTGCAGTCGATGAGCAGGGCATGGCCGGAACGGCCGGCGGCCGAGCAGAGCTGGTCCATGATCCCGCCCGGGACCCCCGAGCCGAGGGTCTCCGCCTCCTGGCACAGCCGGGCCAGCTCCAGGGCGGTGCCCTCGAAGCCGACGGCCAGGGCGAAGGCCACCGTGAGCGATGAGCTGGAGGACAGGCCGGCCCCGATGGGAAGGTCACTGTGCACCAACCCAAATCCGCCCCGGGCTTGGCCGTAGGTGGCCAGGACGCCGGCGGCATAGCGGCCCCAGCCGGCCGCCCCTGCACCCGCCCCTGCACCCGCCTCGCCGCTCAGGTCGAGCGTCACGGCGGCCGGCTCGGCACTGGAGACCAGTTGTACCCGTTCCCCGCTGCGCCGGTACTCGATGGTGGTGCCCCGGTCGATGGCCATCGGGAGGACCCATCCGCCGGCGTAGTCGGTGTGGTCCCCGATCAGGTTGACCCGTCCGGGGGCGTGCACCCGGACCAGGACCCCGTCCTCGCCCTGGCCCAACCGGCGCGCCGCCGGGGCGGGGCCGGGGCGGATGGCGCCGGGGGTTTTGGGCATGGAGTCAGCTTGTCAGGCCGGCGCCGCTCCGACAGCGTTTGACCAGGCCGCGGGGTCCGGGTCAGCATCGGCCCATGCCACGCGCCAATGCCAACGGGATGGAGCTCGAGTACGACACCTTCGGAGGCTCGGGTGACCCGGCCATGCTCCTGGTGATGGGACTGGGGGCCCAGATGATCGCCTGGGACGAGGACCTGTGCCGATTGCTGGCCGACGCCGGGTTCTTCGTGATCCGTTACGACAACCGCGACGTCGGGCTGTCCACCAAGTTCGAGGAGGCGGGCGTACCCGATCTGGCCGCGGCCCTCACGGCGGCCATGAGCGGCCAGCCGGTGGCCTCCGCTTACACCCTCGGGGACATGGCCGACGACGGCATCGGCCTGCTGGCGACGCTGGGTATCGAGAGGGCCCACATCGTCGGAGCGTCGATGGGCGGGATGATCGTGCAGGCCATGGCCATCCGCCATCCCGACCAGGTGCTGTCGCTGTGCTCGATCATGTCCACGACCGGCAACCGGGAGGTCGGCCAGCCCGACCCCGAGGCCATGGCCCTGCTCATGAGCAGCCCCCCGGCCAACCGCGAGGAAGCCATCGAGGTCGGGGTCAAGAGCGCCCAGGTGATCGGCTCTCCCGGCTTTCCCTTCGAGGAGGAGAAGGTCCGGGCCCGCGCCGCCGCTGCCTATGACCGCATGAACTATCCGGCCGGAATGGCCAGGCAGCTGGTGGCCATCGTCACCACCGAGGACCGCACCCCGGCCCTGCGCCAGCTCGACGTACCGACCCTGGTGGTACACGGTGACGCCGACCCCCTGGTCACTCCCTCCGGGGGTCGGGCCACGGCTGACGCCATCCCCGGCGCCGAACTGCTCGTCATTCCCGGCGCCGGCCACGATCTGCCCACCGACTGCTGGCCCAAGCTGGTGGAAGCCATCGTGGCCAACGCGGCCCGGGCCGTCCTGGCCTGATGGCCGAGGGTCGCGTTTCAGGCCCCTTGGCCGGGGTCCGGGTGCTGGAGGTGGCGGGGATCGGTCCCGGACCGTTTGCCGCCATGATGCTGGCCGACATGGGGGCGGAGGTGATCCGGGTCGACCGGGCCCAGTCGGTCCGCGGCGGTGACCCTGCTCATCCGCCAGCCGACATCATGAACCGGGGGCGGCGTTCGATCGGGGTGGACCTGAAGCACCCCGACGGGGTGGAGACCTTGCTGCGAATGGTGGAGAACGCCGACGCTCTCATCGAGGGCTTCCGGCCCGGAGTGGCGGAGAGGCTGGGCATCGGCCCGGAGGAGTGCCTGGAGCGCAACCCGGCTCTGGTCTACGGCCGCATGACCGGCTGGGGCCAGGAGGGTCCCTACGCCCCCATGGCCGGCCACGACATCAACTACATCGCCCTGTCCGGGACCCTGCACAGCATCGGGCGGGCCGGCGGGCCGCCGGTGCCCCCGCTCAACCTGGTGGGGGACTTCGGCGGGGGCGGGATGCTCCTGGCCTTTGGCGTCGCCTGCGCCCTGGTGGAGGCGGCCAACTCAGGACATGGGCAGGTGGTCGATGCCGCCATGGTCGATGGCGCCGCCGTACTGGCCACCTTCATCCACGGCCTCACTTCCATGGGACTGTGGCAGGAGGAGCGGGGCACCAACCTGCTCGACACCGGAGCCCACTTCTATGACGTCTATGAGACCTCCGACGGTCGCTATGTGTCGATCGGCTCCATCGAGCCCCAGTTCTACGCCGAGCTGCTGCGTCTGACCGGCCTGGATTCCGACCCGGAGATGGCGGCGCAGATGGACCGTTCCCGCTGGCCGATCCTCAAGGACCGCCTGGCCGGGGTGTTCAAGACCAAGACCAGAGACGAGTGGTGTGAGCTCATGGAGGGCACCGACGTCTGCTTCGCCCCCGTCCTCGCCCCCTCGGAGGCGCCCGATCACCCGCATAACGTCGCCCGGGGGACCTTCGTGGAGGTGGCCGGCATCCGCCAGCCCGGCCCGGCGCCCCGCTTCAGCCGCACTCCCGGCTCCATCTCCCGGCCCCCGTCCCACGCCGGCCAGCACACCGTAGAGGTGCTGGGGGAGTGGGGCTTTGACGAGTCCGAGGTGGCCGAGCTGCGCCGCTCCGGGGCCGTGGCCTGATCGGCCCGGTCCCAGCTCACCGGTGGCCCTCCTCTATCTGATCCGTCACGGCCGGGCGGCCGGAGGCTGGACCGAGGATCCCGACCCGGTACTGGACGAGGAAGGCCGGGCGCAGGCCCTGGCCATGGCGGCCGAGATCGGCCCCAAGGGCCCCCTCGGGCTGGTGGCCAGCCCCCTGCAGCGGACCCGGTTGACCGCCGCCGCTCTGGAGTCAGCCTGGGGAGCTCCGGCCCGGATCGAGCCCCGGGTGGGGGAGATCCCCAGCCCGGCCGGCCCCGAGGGTGAGCTGGCCAACCGGGGGGCGTGGCTGGCCTCGGTGATGTCCAGCACCTGGGACGAGCCGGCCTTGAGCCCCGACCTCCTGGCCTGGCGCGGTGGCGTATTGGCAGCCCTGGGCGAACTGTCCGAGGACACTGCCGTGGTGAGCCACTTCGTCGTCATCAACGCCGCCGTCGGGGCGGCCACCGGGGACAAGCGGGTCATGTGCTTCCGACCCGGCTACTGCTCGGTCACCGTCGTGGACAACGATGCCGGCGGCCTGCGTCTGGTCGAGTTGGGCGGCCAATCGACCACCTTGGTGCGATGAGCCCGATCCGATGAGCCCGACCCGATGAGCCCGACCCGATGAGCATGACCCCGCCGGCATCGGCCGAGTGGGTCCACACGGGCTATACCCAGCGGATTCACTTCGGCCGAGGCGCCGTTCGACTCCTGCCGGCCATCGTCCGGGAGGTGGGAGCCCGCCGGGCCCTCCTCGTCACCACCGAGGGCCGGGCCGGCTCGGACGAGGGCGAAGCATTGGTGTCCTCTCTGGGCCGGGCTCTGGCCGGGGTGTTCGACGGGGTGCGCTCCCATGTGCCCGTCGGAGTGGTCAGAGCCGGCGTGGAGGCCGCCCGCGAGGCCGACATAGATGCGGTGGTGTCATTCGGAGGTGGGTCCTGCGCCGACGCGGCCAAGGCCATCTGCTTCTTCACCGAACAGGAGCGCGGCCTGCGGGGCGCAACTTATCTGGACCGCCCGGTCCTGTCCCACATCTCGGTCCCGACCACTTACTCCGGGGCCGAGCTGACCGGTTTCTTCGGCATGACCGATGAGATGACCCGCACCAAGCAGGGCGCTGGCGGCCCCACCGTGGTCCCACTGGCCGCCGTCTACGACCCGGTTCTCACCCTTTCCACGCCGGGCGTGGTCAGCGCCGAAACGGGGATGAACGCCCTGGCCCACGGGGTCGAGTGCGCATACTCCCCGGCCCGGACCCCCGAAGCCGAGGCGGTCGCCCTCGAGTGCGTCCGGCGCCTGGCCGCCCGGCTGCCCGATGTGGTCGATGATCCGACCGATCTCGAGGCCCGCAGCGCGGTGATGTCGGGAGCCGTGCTGGGCGGTCGCTGCCTCATGAACGCCTCCATGGGCATCCATCACGGTCTGGCCCAGCTGGTCGGCGGCCGCACCGGAATCAGCCACGGGTTGGCCAACGCCATCCTCCTGGCCCACGCCCTGCGCTTCAACCTGGAGGCCATAGGCGACGCCGCCTCCCGGATCGGTCAGGCGCTAGGGGACGAGGACGACCCGGCCGGGGCCGTGGACCGGCTGCGGGAGCGCCTCGGGCTGCCCGGACGCCTTTCCGAAGCCGGGGTCACCGAGGAGGACATCGAAGGCGTTCTCCGGGCCAGCCAGTCCAGCCAGGCGATCAGGTCCAACCCCCGTCCGGCGGGCGAGGAGGAGCTCCGAGAGGTATTGGAAGCGGCG
>DATLUK010000400.1:0-18889 GCA_035533195.1 Acidimicrobiales bacterium
CACGCCGCCAGCGTTCGTCCTGAGCCAGGATCAAACTCTCCATCGAGATCGTCGCGGGGAAACAAACCCGCTAGATCGGAGAGCCGGCCGTCTGGGACACTGATCCCTCGGGCCGACTGGCACGAGACGGACTGGTTAAAAAATGTTGTCCGTTTTTGTGCATTGACTTGGTGAACGACCTTCACCAGGCCCCGTGTTAACGGAGCCGGGCGCGGTCGCCCGCACTAGCTTTTGGCTTCTCTCTGTTCCGTTGTCAAGGATCATCCGGTGGGAAACCCAGGCCCGCGAAGGCCTGAGTCCTTACCACCGCCGGTGAGCATGGGGTTCGGTCAGTAACCGATCCTCCGGCTCGTCCGGATGTCGCCTCCAGGGCCTTACCGGCTCCAGGGGCGAAGGAAAACCCTATAGGTAATCCTTGCTCCCGTCAACCGGGTGGGGTCCGCTCGGGGCGGCTGCACATCCTACCCTGGGCGGGGATGGGCCAGCCTCACTACTTCCAGTCCCAACCCAAGGCCCCGTCCCGACCCGGACGGGTGAGCCTGGCGCTGGCCGGGCGACAGGTGGAGCTGGAGACCGACTCCGGGGTCTTCTCCGCCCGCCGGCTCGATCCCGGCACCGAGGTGCTCATTCGACACCTCGGACCGGTGCCGGCCGAGGGGGCCCTCCTCGACCTGGGCTGTGGCTACGGGCCCGTGGCCGTGGCCCTGGCCCTGGCCGCCCCGGCCTCGCTCGTCTGGGCCGTCGATGCCAACGACCGGGCCGTAGAGCTCACCCGGCGCAACGCTGCGGCCCTGGGCCTGGGCAACATCCGGGTCGGGGGGGAAGGGGATGTGCCTGGGGAGACGAGATTTGCCGGGGTGTGGTCGAACCCGCCGATCCGGATCGGAAAGCCAGCGCTGCACGCCCTGCTGGTGGCCTGGCTGGACCGCCTGGCCCCGGGGGGCCGGGCCCGCCTGGTGGTCCAGAAGCACCTGGGCTCTGACTCCCTGGCCCGCTGGCTGGAGACCGAGGGCTATCCGACGGTCCGGGTCATCTCGGAAAACTCCTACCGGATCCTGGAGGTCGGCGGGCGTGCAGCTGCGTAGCACCGACCTCAAGCGGCTCCACCGGGACTGGCGCCGGCGGACCGACGGCCGCCTTGCCCTCATCCTCGACGGGGTGCAGAGCCCCTTCAACGTGGGCGCCATCGTGCGCACGGCGGCGGCCATGAGGGTCGAGGTCCTCTACGTGGCCGGCGGCTCCACCGGGCCCGCCCATCCCCAGGCCCGCCGGCTGTCCATGGGCACCGAGCGCTACCTCAAGGTGGTGGAGATGGGCACGGGGCGCCAGGCGGTGGAGGCGGTCCGCACCCGGGGCTTCCAGGTGGTCGCCCTGGAGTTGACCGACTCGGCGGTCGCCCTCCACCAGTTCGAGCCGGCGGCCGACGTCTGTCTCGTCCTGGGAAACGAGGACC
Source organism: Acidimicrobiales bacterium (assembly GCA_035533195.1). Classification (GTDB taxonomy): domain Bacteria; phylum Actinomycetota; class Acidimicrobiia; order Acidimicrobiales; family JAJPHE01; genus DAHUYE01. Next base: position 1,454 of record DATLUK010000400.1, read on the forward strand.
ACGGCCTGGGCCGGGAGACCCTGGCGGCGGTGGACGCCACCGCCTACATCCCCCAGCTGGGCAAGGTGGGCTCGTTCAATGTGGCCACCGCCGCCGCCATAGCCCTCTATGAGATGCGCCGCCAGGAATGGGCCGGGGCAGCCGGCGCCGGTGACCCGCCCGTGGTGGCCCCGCCGGCGGAGGCCGACAGACGGCCGACGGAGGAGGATCCGGCCCCGCCGGCGGAGACTGCCGGGCGGCTGACGGACGAGGGTCCGCCACCGCTATAGACCCACCCGGGAGAATTGACTCTCCTATGCCCACGACCCGGTGGCCACCGACAGCCGCCGCGGCCCTGGCCGGCCTGAGCCTGCTGACCGCGGCCTGCAGCTACCGGGTCCCGACTCTCCAGGCCAGCTCGGTCAGCCGGGTCCGCAACTCGGTCGTCCTGGCCGCCGACGGCGAGGTGCTGGCCACCGTGCACGGCCCCATCGACCGCCAGCCGGTGGCCCTGTCGGCGGTGCCGAAGGTCCTCCAGGAGGCGGTGGTGACCACCGAGGACCGGCGCTTCTGGAGCGAGCCGGCCATCGACGTGCGGGCCATCATCCGGGCCGCCTTGGCCGACCTGCGCCGCGGCCAGGCCACCCAGGGGGCCTCGACCATCCCCGAGCAGTACGTCAAGACGGTCCTGGCCGGGGAGGCGGCCAGCCGCCACCTGAGCGAGAAGGTGAGGGAAGCGGCGCTGGCCTATGAGTTCGAGCACCACCACAGCCGCGCCGACATCCTCGCCCTGTACCTGAACACCGTCTACTTCGGCGCCGGGGCCTACGGCGTGGGCGCCGCCGCCCTCACCTACTTCGGCGTCCCCGTCGGCCGGCTGGACCTGGCCCAGTCCGCCCTGTTGGCCGGAGTCATCCACGCCCCCAGCGATGACGACCCTTTCATCCACCCTCAGGCCGCCGCCACCCGGCGTCTGGTGGTGCTGAATGAGATGCGCTCGGCCGGGCAGATCACCGCCGTCCAGACCGACACCGCCGCGGCCCAGCCGCTGGTCGGCACCGGCGCCGCCGCCCAGGCCCGGGCCGACGCCGGTCGGCCCGAGGGTGACACAGCCCCATACTTCGTGGCCGACGTCGAATCCTTCATCCTCTCCGACCCCGCCTTCGGAGCCACCGAGGAGCAACGCCGGGCCGCCCTCTACGGAGGGGGGCTCACCATCCACACCACCCTTGACACCGCCCAGGAGTCCGACGCCGAACTGGCGGTGGGCCGGGTCCTGCTCACCGGCGGGCCGGCCGGGTCGGTGGTGGCGCTGGACCCGGCCACCGGCGCGGTCACCGCTCTGGTCGGCGGTCAGGACTTCTACTCGGGACGACCGGGCTCTCAGCTCGACCTGGCCACCCAGTCCGAGCGGCAGAGCGGCTCGACCTTCAAGCCCTTCGTGCTCACCACCGCCCTGGAGCACGGCATCGGGCTCAATCAGGTCTTCGCCGCCCCGGCCCGCATGGGCATCCCAGTGACCGGCGGGACCTGGAACGTGGAGAACTACGAGGGCGAGCCGGTCGGGACCATGAACCTGGTCGAGGCGACCATCGTCTCCGACAACGTCGTCTTCGCCCAGCTGATGATGCAGGCCGGCCCGTCGCGCGTGGTCTCGGTGGCCGCCGGGCTCGGCATCACCACTCCGCTGCAGGCCAACCCGGCCGCCGTGCTCGGGACCAACCCGGTCAACCCGCTGGAGATGGCCGATGCCTACGCCACCTTGATCGATGGCGGTGTACACAACTCCCCTTACATGGTCAGCGAGGTGGACGGGCCCGACGGAAGCGTCCTCTACCGCCACCGCGGTGACGCCCACCGGGTGGTGCCGGCCGCGGTCGCCTACACCGTGGACGGCGTCCTCCAGCAGGTGGTGGACCAGGGCACCGGGGTCGAGGCCCGCATCGGGCGTCCGGTGGCGGGCAAGACCGGCACCACCGACAGCTGGGCCGACGCCTGGTTCGTGGGCGGCACACCCCAGCTGGTCGCGGCGGTCTGGGTCGGATACCAGGGTTCGGAGCGGCCCATGGTGCCTCCCGCCACGCCCTACCAGATCACCGGCGGCACCTGGCCGGCCCGCATCTTCCAGCTCTACGCTTCCACCGCCCTGGCCGACCAGCCGGTGGTCGACTTCCCCAATCCGCCGTCGGTGGCGGCGGCCGCCATCGACGGGCCGGCCGGACTGGCCGTGGAAGCCGTGGTGGGGTTCCCCGTGGCCCAGGCGACTGAAGAACTCGACCGGGCCGGCTTCGTGGTCCAGACCGACACGGTGGCCAACGGGGAGTATCCACCCGGCTACGTGGTGAGCCAGTCCCCCGCCGGCGGCGCCGACGCCGCGGGTGGCAGCACGGTCGTGCTCCAGGTCAGCGGATGAGCGGATCCCGGCGGGACAGGTTGGGATCGCCCGGCACCCACCAGCGCCACGGCCGTTCCTGAGCGATGCGGATCCCGATGCGCCCACCGACGCCGGGCGCCTCGGGCGGCGGGACGCCGTCCTGGACCACTGTCACACCACGGCCGTCGGTCCTGACCAGATCGGCGCCGTCGTAGCTGCGATCGATGCCGAGGGCCTGGCATAGCCGGGCCGGGCCGCTGCAGAGCGCCCGGTCCGCGCCGGCCCGGGGCCGGGCGGCCCGCATCTGCTCCAGTCCCGCCAGGGGTGACAGGGCCCGGAGCAGTACGGCTTGGGCCGTGCCCTCCGGCATGCAGACCAGGTTGGCGCACCAGTGCATGCCGTAGGTGAAGTACACGTACAGGTGACCGGGCGGGCCGAACATGGCGGCATTGCGGACCGTGGGCCCCTTATAGGCGTGGGAGGCCGGGTCCTCCCTCCCCCGGTAGGCCTCCACTTCCACGATGCGCCCGGCCCGGTCTCCGCAGACGAGCACCTTGTTGAGCAGCTCGGGAGCGACGTCGAGAACGTCGCGGGCGTAGAAGCTCCGGGGCAGGCGGCGGCCCCGGACCGCCGTCGTCACTCCCCGCCGAGGCGGTCGGTGTCCACGGCCAGGCGCGCGCTGAACCGGATCAGCTGCTCGGCTACCGCCACCGGGCCTGCGGCCCCCGGGGATGTGCGCCGGGTCACCGCCACGCCCGGCTCGAGCAGCTTCCTGGCTTCCGATCCGAGGGCGGGATCGGCCTCGACCAGCTCAGCCAACGGGACGTGGCGTTCCAGGGAAGCCCGGACCAGGGCCCCGACCACAGCGTGGGCCTCCCGGAAGGGCATTCCCTCCTGCACCAGCCACTCGGCCAGGTCCACCGCCGCTCCGCTCTCCTCATCCGCCGCCACCCGCATCCGGGCCGTATCGAAGCGGGCGGTGGCGAACATCCCGGTGAGGGCGGAGAGCACCAGGCTGATCTGGTCCACGGAGTCGAAAAGCGCTTCCTTGTCCTCCTGAAGGTCCTTGTTGTAGGAGAGGGGAAGGCCCTTGAGGGTGGCCAGCAGGCCGGTCAGGTTTCCGATCAGCCGCCCCGCCTTGGCCCGGGCCAGCTCGGCCACATCCGGATTCTTCTTCTGCGGCAGCATGGAAGATCCGGTGGCGTAGGCGTCATCCAGGACGATGAAGCCGAACTCCGAGCTGGACCAGATCACGGCCTCCTCGCCCATCCGGGACAGGTGGATCGCCAGCAGAGCGGTGCTGAAGAGCGCCTCGGCCACGAAGTCCCTGTCGCTCACCGCGTCCAGTGAGTTCTCGAAGCGCGTGCTGAAGCCGAGGTCGGTGGCCACCCCGTCGGGATCCAAGGGCAGGGACGAACCGGCCAGGGCCCCGGCCCCGAGCGGGCAGTAGTCCATGTGGGTGATGACGCTGAGGAGCCTGTCGACATCGCGCGACAGCGCCCAGCCGTGGGCCAGCAGATGGTGGGCGAGCAGCACCGGCTGGGCCCGTTGCATATGGGTGTAGCCAGGCAGGTAGGCGTCCCCCACCTCCTCGGCCCGGGTCAGCAGCGTCCGCTGCAGGTTGAGCACCATACGGCCGACCCCGGCCAGCTCCCGCCGGGCCCAAAGGCGCAGGTCGGTGGCCACCTGGTCATTGCGGCTGCGGCCGGTGTGCAGCTTGGCCCCGGCCGGGCCGGCCAGTTCGGTGACCCGACGTTCGACCGCGGTGTGGATGTCCTCATCGGACTCGGTGAAGGCGAACTCCCCGCTGTCCATCTCCGACTGCACCCGGCTGAGAGCCTCGAGGATGGCCTCGACCTCGCCAGCCTCCAGGAGACCGACCCGGCCGAGGCCCCGCACGTGGGCGCGCGAGCCGGCTATGTCGTCACCGGCCAGGCGCCGGTCGAAGGACAGACTCTGGTTGAGAGCCATGAGGGCGTCAGCCGGGGACTGGTCCCCGAAGCGCCCGTGCCAGAGGGTCACGGCCGGCGGCGCGATTGGCGGGCGGCCCAGGTCTCCACACCCAGACCCCACAGGCGGACGAAGCCCTCGGCGTCCTGGTGCCTGAAGGCGTCGGCCGCCTCGTAAGTGGCGAGCGAGTAGTCATAGAGGCCGACGTCGCTCCGCCGCCCCACCACCAGGCAACGGCCGGGCAGCTCACAGCGCAGCCGAACCTCACCGGTGACGAACTGCTGGCTACGTTCCACGAAGGCGTCCAGCGCTTCTTTGAGCGGACTGAACCACAGGCCGTCATAGACCAGGTCGGCGTAACGCGGCTCCAGGCGGGCCTTTTCGTGGGAGAGGTCGCGCTCGAGGGTGAGGTCCTCCAGATCGGAATGGGCCATCAACAGAGCCAGTGAGCCCGGGCATTCGTAGACCTCCCGGCTCTTGATGCCGACCCGGCGGTTCTCGATCATGTCCAGCCGGCCCCAGCCATAGGAACCCACCATCCTGGTGACCTCCCCGATCAGCTCATCGAGAGGCAAGGAGCGCCCGTCGATGGAAACCGGCACGCCCTGATCGAAACCGATGACCATCTCGATGGGCTCGGTGGCCGTCGGCGTGGTCAACTCGTAGACCTCCTCCGGCGGCTGCTCCCAGGGATCCTCGAGGATCCCGCACTCGATGGTCCGGCCCCACAGGTTCTGGTCGATGGAGTACGGACTGGACTTGGTCACCGTGATGGGGATGTTGTGGCGTTCGGCGTATTCGATCGACTGCTCCCGGGTCAGTCCCCAGGTCCGCACTGGCGCGATCGTCTCCAGGTCCGGGGCCAGGGCCCGGGTCGAGACCTCAAATCGGACCTGGTCGTTGCCCTTGCCCGTGCAGCCGTGGGACACGGCGTCGGCGCCATGCTCACGGGCCTGGGCCACGAGATGCTTGACGATGCATGGCCGTGACAGGGCAGAGACCAAGGGGTATTTGCCCTCGTACTTGGCGTTGGCCCGCAGAGCGGGGACGACGAAGTCCTCGGCAAACTCACGGCGGGCATCGACCACCACCGCCTCCACCGCGCCGGCAGCCAGGGCCCGCTGGCGGATGGCGTCGAAATCCCCACCTTGGCCGACGTCGACGGCCACCGCCACCACCTCGACGCCGGTCTCCTCCATCAACCAGCGCACGGCCACCGAAGTGTCGAGGCCACCGCTGTAAGCGAGCACTACCCGTTTTGCCACTGCATCTCCTTGGGGAAGCGGGCCGCGGGCCGAAGGCCGGCAACCGGGTTGGACCGGGTCAAAGCCCGGCCAGGGACGAAAGTACGGACGCCAGGCCGGCGCCGCCCATCTTTTCGGCGGCCACCACCACGATGGTGTCGTCGCCGGCCACCGTTCCGAGCATGCCGTCCAAGCCGGAACGATCCAGAGCCGAGGCGACCACATGGGCCGAGCCCGGAGGGGTGCGCACCACCACCAGATTGGCGGAATGGGCCACTTCAACCACCCAGTCCCCCAGCACCCGGCGCAAGTGGTCCTCGGGGGCGAAGCGGTCCTTGGTCACCTCCGGGATGGCATAGACGGTCTCCCCGCCCGGGACCCGGACCTTGACTGCCCCCAGATCCTCCAGATCGCGCGACACGGTGGCCTGGGTGGCCACCACCCCTTCGGCCGCCAGCAGGTCCACCAGTTCGGCCTGGCTGCTCACGGCACTCTGTTCGAGGATCCGGCTTATCCGGTGCTGTCTCTGATTCTTGGCCATCTACTTTTCCCCGGCGGGTCCCCTACGCCCCGCCTCCTCCGCCTGGGCGGGGGCCCCTGCCCCGCCCGCGGCCGTTCCCTTATCCCCGGCGGGTCCCCTACGCCCCGCCTCCTCCGCCTGGGCGGGGGCCCCTGCCCCGCCCGCGGCCGTTCCCTCCTCCCTGGCGTGGGTGACTAGCCAGGCGATGAGGCCCCGTACGGAGTGCATGCGGTTGGCGGCCTGCTGCCATACGACGCTGCGGGGTCCGTCGACCACCTCGGCGCTTATCTCCTCGCCCCGGTGGGCGGGCAGGCAGTGCATGACGGCCACCTCGGGCGATGCCAGATCGATCAGGTGCTGGTCGACCATGAAGCCGGTGAAGGCGGCCCGGCGGGCCTGGGCTTCGGCTTCCTGGCCCATGGAGGTCCACACGTCCGTGTAGACCACATCGGCGCCCTTGACGGCCTCTTCCGGTTGGCTGGTGACCTCGATGCTCCCGCCGATGGCCCTCACTGCCTCGACGTCCGACACCGGCAGGGCATAGCCCTCGGGAGTGGCCACGGTGATGGAGGCGCCCACCAGGGCGGAGGCCCGGGCCAGGGAGCGGGCCATGTTGTTCCCGTCCCCCACGTAGGCGATGTGAACCCCCTCCGTTCCGCCCAGGACCTCCTTGATGGTGAGTACGTCGGCCACCGCCTGGCAGGGATGAGCCAGGTCGGAGAGCAGGTTGAACACGGGAACGGCCATGCCGGCGCCGTCGATGGCGGCCACCATGCGCTCCAGGCTGTGATGGTCCATCACCCGGCCGCCGATGGCGGCGTGGTAGCAGGCCAGTACCCGGGCCACGTCCTCGGCCGGCTCCCGGGTGTCGAGGCCGACCTCCTCCCCCCGGATGGTGACCGGGTGGCCACCGAGCTGGAAGACGGCCACCTCGGTGGAGTTGCGGGTCCGGGCCGATGGCTTCTCGAAGAGCAGGGCCACACCCTGGCGGGCCAGCAGTTGGGGGTAGTCGCGCTGCGCCGCCAGGTCCAAGACCTCGGCCAGTTCCGGGCGGCTCAGGTCATCGACTTCCAGGAAGTGCCTGGTCATGGTTTGTCCTCCCTGTCCGTTGGAACATGGGTCGGAGAGCCGGTTCCACCATTGGTCGAAAAAATGGCTGCGGCCAGCAGACCGACGGCCTCATCGATCTCCTCCTCGGTCACGAGGAGGGGCGGAGCCAGCCGGATGGCGTCGGGAGCGACGGCATTGACCACCAGTCCGTTCTCCATCGCCTGGGCCGCCACCTCCGCCGAACGGGGCTCGGCCAGGACGGCCGCCAGCAGCAGACCCCGGCCCCGGACCTTGACCACACCCGGGACCTTCTCCAGGGCGGCGGCCAGGATGCCTCCCAGCCGGGCCGCCCGGGCCGGGATGTCCTCTTCCCGCATGACGGCCAGGGTGGCCAGGGCGGCCGAAGTGGCCAGGGGCTGGCCGCCAAAGGTGGTGGCGTGCTCTCCGGGCAACAGGGCGTCGGCCACCTCCCGGCGGGCCCAGCAGGCCCCGATCGGCATTCCGTTGCCGAGGGCTTTGGCCATGGTCACGATGTCGGGCTTCACGTCGTCGTGGTGGAAGCCGAACCAGCGCCCGGTTCGGCCCAGGCCGGTCTGCACCTCATCGAGGATGAGCAGCACGCCCCGCTCATCGCAGAGTTTTCGCACCGCGGCCAGGTATCCGGGCGGAGCCGGATTGACCCCGCTTTCTCCCTGCACCGGTTCCAACAGCACCGCCGCCGTCGACGGGTCGATGGCGTCGATGAGGGCCTCGGGCTCCGCCCAGGCCACGTGGCGGAAGCCCTCCGGCAGGGGCTGGAAGATCTCGTGTTTGGCCGGCTGACCGGTGGCGTGCAGAGTGGCCAGGGTCCGGCCGTGGAACGAGCCGTAGGCGCTGATGACCACGTAGCGCCCGTGTCCGCCCCACCGGCGGGCCAGCTTGATGGCGCACTCGTTGGCCTCCGCCCCCGAATTGGAGAAGAAGACCTTCCCCCCGGCCCGGGTGCCGTCCCCGATCAGGGTGTCGAGCTCCTCAGCCAGCCTGGGGGCGAGCTCGTTGCCGAACAGGTTGGAGACGTGCTGGAGCTTGCCGGCCTGGGCGCACACGGCCTCGGCCACTTTCGGGTGCGAGTGTCCCAGCGAGCAGACGGCTATGCCGGCCAGGAAGTCCAGGTAGCGCCGGCCCTGGTCGTCCCACAACTCGGTGCCTGAACCTCGCACGAAGGTGACGGCCGGCTTGGGGTACGGCATGAGCGGCCAGTAAGCCCCGGTGGTCGAGGCAGCGGTGGTCGGCCCCCCGGTGGTCGGCAGCTCGCCCCCGGACATCGGGCCCGTGCTCATGGCTCCACCATCGTGCCGACGCCCCGGTCGGTGAAGAACTCCAGCAGCAGAGCGTGGGGAACACGCCCGTCGAGGATGTGGGCCCGGTTGACCCCGTGGCGCACGGCGGTGACGCAGGCTTCCACCTTGGGGATCATGCCTCCACTCAGGGTCCCGTCGGACATCATCTTCTCCGCTTCTTCCACCGTCATCCGCGCCACCAGGCTTTCGGGGTCGTTCAGGTCGGTCAGCACGCCTTTGACGTTGGTCAGATAGACGAGCTTCTCGGCGCCGAGGGCGGCGGCCACCTCGGCGGCGGCGGTGTCGGCGTTGATGTTGTAGGCCTGGCCGGAGCGGTCCGAAGCGATGGTGGCCACCACCGGTATGAGCTCCTGGGCCAACAGCTTGTGCAGGATGGTGGCGTCCACCGCCTCGACGTCGCCCACGAAACCGAGGTCGGCTTGGCGGATGGTGGCCCGGATGAGGCCGGCGTCCTCTCCCGACAGCCCTACCGCTATGGGAGCGTGGACGTTGATGGCTCCCACGAGGTCGCGGTTGACCTTGCCCACCAGCACCATCCGGGCAATGTCCAGGGTGTCGGCATCGGTCACCCGCAAGCCGTCCCGGAACTCCGGTGTCTTGCCCAGCCGGGCCATCAGCTCACCGATCTGGGGGCCACCGCCGTGGACCACCACGGGGTGGAGCCCGACCGAGCGCATGAGGGCGATGTCCTCGGCGAAGTGCGATAGGGACTCCGCGTCTTCCATGGCGTTGCCGCCGTACTTGACGACCACCACCCGACCCCAGAAGCGGCGGATGTAGGGCAGGGCCTCGGCCAGCACGGCGGCGGTGATGTCCGGGGTGGTCACCGCGCTCATGAGGTCCGCTCGTTTTCGGTTATGTAGGCCGCGGTCAGATCCCGGGTCACCACCCGGGCCTCTCCCGGGCCCAGGCCGAGGTCAGCCGACACTTCCACCTTGATGCTCTGCAGATGGGCGTTGACCGACTCCCGGTTGTGTTCCACCGCCACCCCCTCACGGCAGACGACCACGCCGCCATAGGCCACCGAGACCCGGTCGATGTCGAAGCCGATGCCGGCCGAGCCCAGCTCGCTCACTATCCGCCCCCAGTAAGGGTCACCGCCGTGTAGGGAGCACTGGACCAGTTGGCTCTCGGCCACCTTCCGCGCCCCGGCGGCAGCCTCGGCCTGGCTGGCGGCGCCCGTGACCCGGATGGTCGCCACCCGGGTGCCCCCCTCGGCGTCGGCGGCCATCTGGGAGGCCAGGTCTTCGCAGGCCCGGCCGAGCGCCTCTTCCAGGCGGGCGATCGGCGCCGGCCCGGCCCGGCCCGAGGCCAGGACCACAACGGTGTCGTTGGTGGAGGTGGCACCGTCCAGAGTCATCTCGTTGAACGAGCCGGCCACCGCCCGGCGCAGTGCGCTGAGCAGCGGGCCCGGCTCGACCTCGACGTCGGTGGTGAGCACGGCCAGCATGGTCGCCATATTCGGGGCCAGCATGGCCGCCCCCTTGGCCATCCCCCCTATGCGGAACCCACCCCCGTCGATGTCGGTGGTCTTCATCCGGGTGTCGGTGGTCATGATGGCCCGGGCGGCAGCCAACCCGGCCTCCTCGGAAGCCGCCAGCGCCCCGATGGCGGTCGGGACCCCCGTCTCCAGGCACTCGGCGGGCAGGTAGAACCCGATCAGCCCGGTGGAACAGACCAGCACCTCCTCGGGCGCACAGCCCAGACCGACGGCGGTGAGCTCAGCCATCCGCCGGGCATCGCGCCGGCCGGTCTCCCCGGTGGCGGCGTTGGCGTTTCCGCTGTTCAAGATCACCGCCGCCGCCCGCCCGGCGGTGGCGGCCAGGTGTTCCCGGCTGACCTGCACCGGCGCGGCGGCGGCCAGGTTGGAGGTGAAGACCCCGGCGGCGGCCACCGGCTGTCCGTCCTCAGTGCCGACCAGGGCCAGGTCGGGCACGGCGTTGTCCTTGATCCCGATGGCCACCCCGGCCGCCCGGAAGCCGGCCGGTCTGGTCACACTCACGGGTAGACCGCCGCCATCGGAAGCCCGGCGGCCTCGGGCAGGCCGAGGGCGAGGTTGGCGCACTGGAGAGCCTGACCGGAGGCACCTTTGACCAGATTGTCAAGGGCGCAGAGCACCACCAGCCATCCGGTGCGCGGGTCGACCCGAGCGGTCACATGGGCGCAGTTGGACCCGAAGGTCGCCTTGGTCCCGGGAGAGGCCTCGGTCACCACCAGGAAGGGCTCGGCGTCGTAGGCGGCCCGGAGCAGCCCGACGGCCTCATCGGTCGAGGAGATCCCGACCGGACGGGCGTAACAGGTGGCCAGGATCCCTCTGGTCATAGGGGCCAGGTGGGGGGTGAAAAGGACCTGGGCCCCGATGGCCTGTTCGATCTCGGGGGTATGCCGGTGATCGAGCAGCCCGTAGGCGCTGAAGTCCCCGTCCACGTGGGCGAAGTGCATGGAATCCCGCAGGCCCCGGCCCGATCCGGATGTCCCGCTGGCCGCATCCACGATGATCCCGGTCGTCTCCACCGCCCCGGCCCTCACAAAGGGGGCCAGGGCCAGGGAGGCGGCGGTGACATAACAGCCCGCCGCCGCCACCAGCGGCGCCCCGATCAGCTCGGGCCGGAAGAGCTCGGGGATCCCGAAGACGAAGCGCTCCAAAAGCTCGGGGGCTTGGTGCTCGGCTCCGTACCAGGTTGGATAGAGGGCGGCGTCCCTGAGCCGGAAGTCGGCGGCCAGATCCACCAGATGACCTACCCGACCGATCAGCTCGGGGACCAGGGTCTGGGACTGGCCGTGGGGCATAGCCAGAAAGACCAGGTCCAGACCGTCGAGCCGCTCCACGTCAGTGGCCGAGTAGACGAGGTCGGGATAAGCGGCGGCCAGGCTCGGGTAGAGCTCGGCGGCCCGATGCCCGGCGTGGCTGTCCGCCGTGGCCACGGTCACCTTGAGCGACGGGTGCTCGTTGAGCATCCGTAGCAACTCCGCCCCGGTGTAGCCCGGTGCTCCGACTATCCCGACGTCCACCCACTCACCATACACGGCCTTGCATAATCATGCAGGCAGTTTTTTGGAGGTCACGCAGATGATTGGAAGTCCCAGGGATGAGACGAGGGCCGGCCGCCCCGTTGTCAGCCCCTGGGAGAAGCTCAGCCTCTCAGAACGGCGGGGTGGGCCGACTGAACGGCGTCCACGCAGGTCTGGCGAACGGCGGCCAATTCGCCGTCGGTCAGGGTGTGGTCCAGCGCGCAGAAGCGGAGGCGCCAGGCCAGGCTGCGCCGGCCCGCGCCCAGCAGCGCCTGGTCCCGGAACACGTCGAAGAGCCGCAGCCCGATCAGCAGCTCGCCCGCGGCCCGGCGCAGAGTGGACTCCACCTCGGCGGCGGGAACGGACTCGTCAACAACGAAGGCCAGGTCGACATCCGAGGACGGATAACTCGACACATCGGCCACGGCAGTCGGTAACCGGTCGGCGGCGGCCAGGGCCTCGAGATCGACCTGCAGCCAGCCCAGACGACCCTCCAGGTCGAAGGCGGCCGCCACCGCCGGATCGACCTCCCCGATCACTCCCACCACCGCGGTCCCGGCTACCAGCTCTCCGGAGCGGGTGGGATGCAGGCCCGGGGGCGTGGCCGACCGGACGCCCGGGTCCTGCAGGCGCAGCCCGTCGGCCAGGGTGCGCCAGAGCCGCACGGCGGCTGTGGCGTCGTCACCCGGCCCGGCCAGCACGGCGGCCAACTGCTCGCCCTCCTCGGGCAGGCCCCGCCCGGCCGGCGGAGGAGCGAAGACCTTGCCGACCTCGAAGAGTCGGATGTTCTCGTTGCGGTGGCCGACGTTGAACCGGACGGCGCGGAGCAGGCCCGGCATCATGGTCCGGCGCAGCTCGGACTCCTCCCGCGACATCGGGTTGGTCAGGGACAGGCCCTTGGCCTCCTCACCGCGCCCGACCAGGCCATGGTCATCCGGACCGAGCAGCGTCGGGGTCCACGCCTCGACCAGCCCGGCGCCGGCCATCACCTGGCGAAGATGACGGCGACCCCGTTGGTAGGAGCTGAGCAAACCGACCTGGGTGGTGGTGGGCACGGTCCGAGCCACCCGGGCATAGCCGTGGTGACGGGCCACCTCCTCGACCAGGTCGACTTCAGCGCTGACATCGGGGCGCCAACCGGGGACTTCCACCTCCGCCTCGCCCGGGGACGACACACTCACGCCGAAGCCGATCCGCTCTAGGTGCCCATGCACGACGGCGTCGCCAAGGTCGGTGCCCAACAAGGCGTTGAGCCGCGCCGTGCGCAGATAGATGCGACTGTGAGGCGGGGCGTGACCCGTGGACAGCCCCGCGCCCAGGTTCGCTCCGCCCCCGGACCCGGCGGCCAACGCCGCCACCCGGTCGGCGCAGAGAGCGGCGATGTCCGGATCCGTCCCCCGCTCGAAGCGGGCCGAGGCTTCGCTGCGCAGACCCAGGCGCTTGGAGGTGCGGGCCACCGCCATCGGGGCGAAGTAGGCGGCTTCCACCAGCACCCGGGTGGTCCCTTCCGAAATCTCGGACGACTGGCCGCCCATGACGCCGCCGATGCCCACCACCCGATCGTCCCCGTCGGTTATCACGCAGTCGGGATGCTCCCCGAGTCCCAGCACCCGCTCCACCCCGTCCAGGGTCCTGAGCACCTCGCCCTCCCGGGCGGCCCGGGCCACCAGGGCCGGACCGGCCAATAGGTCGAGGTCATAGGGGTGGGTGGGCTGACCCAGCTCCAGCATCACGTAGTTGGAGGCATCCACCACCGAGTTGATCGGGCGCATGCCGGCCAGGGTCAGCCGGGTCGTGAGCCAGGCCGGTGACGTCCCGACGGTCAGACCCTCGACTATCCGGGCGGTGAAGAGCGGGCACAGCGACGCGTCCTCGGTGGCGACCCGGGCCCCCGTGACCGGGTCGCGGTCACCGGCTGTCTCCCGTCCGGCCCCGGCCGGCGGCGCCCCTGGGCCATCCGCGCGTAGGGCCGGCGCCGGCCGGTCGGGCACGGCAAAGGGAATCCGCATGGCTCCGGCCAGGTCCCTGGCCACACCGGCCACGCTCATGGCATCCGGGCGGTTGGGGGTTATGTCGAGATCGAAGACGACATCGGGAGCCAATCCGATGGCCTCGGTGAGAGCCGCTCCGGTCTCCAGCCCCTCGGGCAGGACGAGGATGCCGCCGTGGTCGGCCGACAGGCCCAACTCGGCCCCCGAACAGAGCATCCCGTTGGACTCCACGCCGCGCATCTTGCGCCGGGCGATGGCGAAGTCGGCGCCCGGCAGCACCGTGCCCACCGTGGCCAGGGGCACGAGATCTCCGACCGCGAAGTTCCAGGCCCCGCACACCACATGGGTGGGTGTGCCGCCCACGTCCACCACTACGGCCCGGATGCGATCGGCGCCTTCGATGGCCTGGATCTCCTCCACCCGGGCCACCACCACGCCGCCGAGGCCCTCCCCGACCCGGCTCACCCCGTCGACCACCAGGCCGAGCTCGTTGAGCAGCTCGGTCAGGCGCTCGACGTCGGCGTCGATCGGCGCGAAGTCGCGCAGCCAGGAGAGAGGTGTCCGCATGCTCGCCTCAGAACTGGGTCAGGAGTCGGAGGTCGTTGTCGAGGAAGACCCGCATGTCCGGCACCTGGTGGCGCACCTGGGCGCAGCGGTCGATGCCGAAACCGAAGGCGAAGCCGGACCACTCCTCGGGGTCGAGGCCGACCGCACCCAGCACGTTGGGATGCACCATCCCGCAGCCGCCGAGTTCGATCCAGCCCGTCCCGGTGCAGGTGCGACAGCCCCCACCGGCACAGATGGGACAGGTGACCTCGAACTCCCCCGACGGCTCGGTGAAAGGGAAGTAGGACGGGCGCAGGCGGGAGTGCATGCCCGGTCCGAAATAAGCGGAGGTGAACGACTCGATGGTGCCGGCCAGGTCCCCGAGCGTGATGCCCCGGTCGATGACCAGGCCCTCGATCTGGTGGAAGGTCGACAGATGCCTGGCATCGGGAGTGTCGCGGCGGAACACCCGGCCCGGGGCGATGATGTAGATGGGCGGCGCCTGGGTCTCCATCACCCGGATCTGCACGGGGGAGGTGTGGGTGCGCAACAGGATGGACTCGGTGTCGCCCTGGTCGAGGTAGAGCGTGTCCCACATTCCCCGGGCGGGGTGGGCGGCCGGAAGATTCAGGGCCTCGAAGTTGTGCCAGTCGTCCTCAACCTCGGGACCCTCGGCCACCCGATAGCCCATGCCGATGAAGACGTCCTCGAGCTCGTCGCGGGTCTGGGTGAGCAGATGGAGGTGGCCCCGGCTCGAGTCCCCCATGACCTCGGTCAGATCCAGGCGGTCGGACTCGAGGGCAGCGGCCCGCTCCGACTGCTCCAACCCGCTGAGGCGGGCCCCGATGGCCTCTTCCAACCGGGCGCGGGCATCCTGCAGCTCGGCGCCGAGGACCCGGCGGGCCTCGGGCTCCAACCCGCCCAGGGTCCGGCCCAGGCCGGCCAGGGCCGAGCGCTTGCCCACCAACTCGGTCTGCAGGGACCGGAGTTCCTCCAGGGAGCCGGCGGCCGAGACCGCCTCCAGGCCCCCGGCCACGATCCGGGCCGCCTCCTCCCGCTGGTTTACCGACGGGCGGGTATCCCCCGCGTCGGTGGTGCCCGACCGGGCCTCGGATCCGGTCATGGGGCGTGGGCGTCTTGGAAGGCGGACAGGGGCAGGCTGAACCGGAAGGTCGTGCCCTCGCCCACCACCGAGGCGACGGTGAGGCGCCCGCCGTGGGCGGTGACCAGGCCCCGGCTGATCCACAGGCCCAACCCGGAGCCGGTGGGCTTTCCCTCCGCCCGACGGAAAAAACGGTTGAACACCTTGGGGAGATCCTCGGCCGGGATCCCCTCGCCCTGGTCGATGACTTCGATGGTCACATCGGAGTCCGACGCCCGGCCGACCACGTGCAGGCCCTTGGGTGAGGCGTACTTGCAGGCGTTCTCCACCAGATTGGTCACCACTTGGACCAGCTTGTCCGGATCCGCATAGACGCTGGGGAGATTTTTGCTGAAGTCGACCGTCACCTCCATGTCCTCGTGCTCCATCTGGAGCTGGTCGAGGACGGACTGCACCAGCTTCGGCAGGTCCACCATCTGGCGACGGAGCACCAGGCGGCCCGAAGCCAGACGGTTGATGTCGAGCAGCTCGGTGATGAGGCGGGTGACCCGGTCGGCGTCCCGGTTGACCTGTTCAAGCATCATCTTCTTGTCATCATCGCCCAGTCGATCCCAGCGGCTGAGGAGCAGACTGGTGTAGCCCTTGACCGAGGTCAGCGGGGAGCGCAGTTCATGGCTGACGGTGGAGACCACCTGGGCCCCGGCCGCGGCCAGCTCCCGGCGGCGGCCGGCGTCGCGCAGCATCAGGGTCGCCCCCGTCACCGCACCGGCGGCGTCCCGGTGGTAGGCGCCGGTGACGAAGATGCGCACGTCGGTTCCGTCCGGCGCACTCAGGACCACGTCGTGCTCCGGGATGATCCTGACCCGGGCCAGTCGGGCGGAGCTGTGCCAGTCGTCCACCAACAGCGCCTTACCACCTTCGTCGCGTGGCGCCAGGGCCAACGCGCAAGGCCTGCCCACCAGGTCGGCGATCAGATGGCCGGTCAGATGGGTCACAGCCGCATTGGCGGCGGTGATCACCCGGGCCGAGTCCAGCTCGAGCACTCCGTCCGGCAGGTCCTCGATGGACAAGCTCATGACGACCCCCCGGCGCGACGACGCTGCCGGGCCGCCTCGAAACAGATCACCGCGGTTGCCACGCCAACGTTCAATGACTCCGTATCCGCGGCCATCGGGATGGTGACCGACTCCTCCACGGTAGCCAGCGCATCCCCATCCAGACCGTGAGCCTCGTTTCCGACCACCAGGGCGAAGGGACCGGTGAGGTCCACCTCGGACGGATCCCGCCCTCCTGCGGCCAGCGCCGCCAGCCGGGTGATGCCCCAATCGGCCAGTTCGCCCATGACCTCCTGGACCGGACCGGCCTGGACCACCGGCAGGCGGAACACCGCCCCGGCCGAGGCCCGCACCGTCTTCGGGTTGAAGGCGTCCACCGATTCGCCGCAGAGGACCACCCCGTCGGCCCCAGCCGCCCGGGCGGCTCGCATCAGTGTGCCGGCGTTGCCAGGGTCCCTGAGCTCGACACAGACCACGAGGAGAGAGGCGCGGCGCAGGTCTTCGAGCCGGGCCGTGGGCATGGGCAACACGGCCAGCACCGGCTGGGGGCTGGTGGTGTCCGCCACCCGCTCGAGGACGCCGGGGGCCAACCGGAACACCCGGATGCCGGCCGACGCCGCCCGGTCCAGTAGGTCGGCGGGGGCGTCAGGGGCGGCATAAACGGACTCGATCGGCACCCCGGCGCCCAGGGCTTCGCGCAGGAGGGTCACCCCCTCGGCCACGTAGCGACCCTCGGTCAGGCGGGAGCGGCGCCGCGTGAGGAGCCGACGGAGTCGGACAACGCGTTGGTGGCGGTAGGGAAGGCCACCGCCGGCGTCGCCCCGGGACTCCTCCCGGGGCCCGCCGACCCGTTCACTCAGCGGCGGAAGCCGCCGCCTCGGAGGCCACCGGGCTCTCCGACCCGGCGGCGGACGCCGCCGGCGTGGCTTCGGAGGGCGCGGCCGAGCGGGCCAACTCCACCAGGCGGCCGAATGCCGTCGGATCGGTGACGGCCAGGTCGGCCAGAACCTTGCGGTCCACCTCGATCTCGGCCACCCTCAGGCCGGCGATGAACCGGCTATAGGAGAGGCCGTGCTGGCGCGTGGCGGCGTTGATGCGCTGGATCCAGAGCTGACGGAAATCACCCTTGCGAGCCCGCCGGTCCCGGAAGGCGTACTGCATGGAGTGCATGACCTGCTCGTTGGCGGCCCGGAAGCTCCGGCTCTTGTTTCCGTAGTAACCCTGGGCCTTCTCCAGTACGGCCCGGTGGTGCTTCCGGCCGTGGACAGCGCGC
>DATLUK010000401.1:0-6825 GCA_035533195.1 Acidimicrobiales bacterium
GCCCAGTTCGGTGCGCAGCTTGGTGGAGTCGACCAGGTAGCGCCGGTCGTGGCCGGGCCGGTCAGGGACGATGGACTTGAGGGAGGCCGGCTTGCCCAGGGCGTCGAGGACGGCGTCGGCTATCTGTTCGATGCTGGCCTCCACGCCACTGCCCACCAGGTAGGTCTCCCCCACTCGGCCCCGGTCCAGCACCGCCTCTATGGCCGTGCAGTGGTCGATGACGTGGAGCCACTCCCGACGGTTGGCGGTCGACGCGTACATCGGCAGGGGCTGATCGTCCAAGGCCCGGGTGGCGAAGAGCGGGATGACCTTTTCGGGGAACTGGTAGGGGCCGTAGTTGTTGGCGCAGTTGGTGATGGTGACGGGCAGACCGAAGGTCTCGTGGTAGGCGCGCACGGCGTGATCGGCTCCGGCCTTGGAGGCGCTGTAGGGAGACCGGGGCAGATAGGGCGAGTCCTCGGTGAAGGCGTCGTTGGTCTCCAAGGGGAGATCCCCGTATACCTCATCGGTGGATATGTGCTGGAAACGAGCCACCCCGGTGCGCCGGGCCGCCTCCAGAAGGGCCAGGGTGCCCATCACATTGGTCCGGAAGAAGCGGGCCGGGTCGAGCACGGAGAGGCTGTTGTGACTCTCGGCGGCAAAGTGCACGACCGTCTCCACGTCATTGCCCCCCATGACCTTCTCGGCGGCGGCGCCGTCGCAGACGTCGGCTTCCACGAAGACGATGCGATCCTCCACGTCGGCCAGACTGGCCCGGGTTCCGGCGTAGGTGAGGGCGTCGTAGACGACCACCGTGTCCCCGGGGTGGCGCTCCACCCAGTAGCGGACGAAGTTGGACCCGATGAACCCGGCCCCTCCTGTTACGAGCAGGCGCATGAACCCGCAGGCTACGTGGGCCGCAGGTGCACCACGTCCCCCGCCGTTACCTCCCGCAGGCACACACTGGTCTGAACCAGCAGGTGGCCGTGGTCATCCACGTCGGAGGCCACCCCGGTGAAGGACTCGTCCTGGAGCTCGACCCTCACCTCCCGGCCCACCGTGGCGCAGCGGGCCCGGTACTCCGAGCTCAGGGCCCGGCGGCCCTCCTCCGAGTCGAGCTGGCCGGCCCGGGCATCGAGCGCCTCCAGCATGGCCACCAGCAGGCGGGAGCGGTCGACCGGTCGCCCGGTCAGGTGGTTGAGGGCCACGGCCCGCCCGGCCAGGTCCTCCGGCAGCTCGGCCGGCCAGTTGACGTTGATCCCGACGCCGACCACCACCGCCGGGGGCGTGACAGTGCCGGGGCGGCCCAGATCGGTCTCGGCCAATACCCCGGCCAGCTTCCGCTCTCCGACCATCAGGTCGTTGGGCCACTTGAGCTCGGGCTCGAAGCGGGCCCGCCGGGCGCAGGCGTCGGCCATGGAGAGGGCCACGGCCACGCTGGCCAGGTGGAGGTGACCCGCCGGCAGGTCGGGGCGTAGGAGCACCGAGACCAGCAGGGATGCGGCCGGAGGGGCGACCCAGGTCCTCCCCAGGCGGCCCCGGCCGGCCGTCTGGTGGTCGGCCACCGCCACCAGGCCGGCAGGCGCTCCCTGCCTGGCCTCGTCCAGCAGGTACCGGTTGGTGGAGTCGATCTCACCGAACCACCTGACATCGGTAAACCTTGTGGTAGCCAGGGCCGACCTGGCGCCCTCGTCCAGCACCGGGGTAACCATATGGGACGCCGTCCGGGAGGGACCCACGTGTTCGAAAAGGTTCTCATCGCCAACCGGGGTGAGATAGCGGTACGGGTCATCCGGACCTGCCGGGAGATGGGCATCGCCACGGTGGCCGTCTATTCCGAGCTCGACCGGGACGCCCTGCACGTACGCCTGGCCGATGAGGCCTTCGCCCTGGGCGGCCAGACGGCGGCCGAGAGTTACCTCAACACCGAGGCCATCCTGGACGCCATCACCCGGTCGGGGGCCGATGCCGTGCACCCCGGCTACGGCTTCTTCAGCGAGAACGCCGACTTCGCCCGGGCCATCACCTCCAAGGGCGTCACCTTCATCGGCCCGCCCCCCGAGGCCATCGAGGTCATGGGGGACAAGATCTCCTCCCGCCTGGCGGCCGAGCGCGAGGGCGTGGCCGGAGTCCCAGGCCGGTCTCAGCCGGTGCAGGACCCGTCCGAGATCACCGACTTCGGAAAGGAGTTCGGCTGGCCGGTGGCCATCAAGGCCGCCTACGGCGGCGGCGGCCGGGGCATGAAGGTGGTCAACGGCCCCGATGAGGTGGAGGCGGCGGCGGAGTCCGCCCAGCGGGAGGCCCAGTCCTACTTCGGGCGGCCGGAGATCTACCTGGAGCGCTATCTCACCTGGCCCCGCCACGTCGAGATGCAGATCTTCTGTGACACCCAGGGCCACGGGGTCTGGCTGGGTGAGCGCGACTGCTCTGCCCAGCGCCGCCACCAGAAGCTGGTGGAGGAGAGCCCCGCTCCCGAGTTCCCCGACGCCGTGCGCCAGAAGATGGGCGAGGCGGCGGTAAAGGTGGCCCTCGGCTGCGGATACGTCAACGCCGGCACCGTCGAGTTCCTCTTCCAGGACGGGGAGTTCTACTTCCTGGAGATGAACACCCGGCTCCAGGTCGAGCACCCCGTCACCGAGATGGTGGTGGGCATGGACCTGGTCGAGCTGCAGCTGCGCATAGCCGCCGGGGAGCCCATCGGCTTCACCCAGGACGAGGTCAGGCGGACCGGCCACGCCATCGAGTGCCGGATCAACGCCGAAAATCCCGCCGGCGGGCGCTTCCTCCCCTCCCCCGGGACCATCACCCGATTCCGGCGCGCCGACGGATACGGGACCCGGACCGACGCCGGTTACGAAGAGGGCGACACCGTCAGCCAGTTCTACGACAACCTCATCGCCAAGCTGGTGGTGTGGGGCTCGGACCGCGAGCACGCCCGCCGGCGCATGCTGCGGGCCCTGGCCGAGACGGAGGTCGGCGGCGTGGCCACCACCATCCCGGCCCACGTGGCCATCCTGTCCCACCCGGACTTCATTGCCGGGAGGCACTCGACCCGCTGGGTGGAGGAGACCCTCGACCTGTCCGAAGTGAGCGCCCCGGTGACCCCGCCGCCCGACCAGGACCCGGAAAACCCGAAGGTCCTCCGGGAGGTGGACGCCGAGGTCAACGGACGCCGGTACCGGGTCAAGCTCTGGGTCCCCGACACCGGGGAAGGCGGAGGCGGAGGCGGGACCGGCGCCGCGCCCAGGACGGCGGCCGCCCCCCGCCGGCCCCGATCGGCCGGGGGCAGCGGTGGCGGAGCCGGAAGCGGACAGGTGTCCGTTCCCATGCAGGGCACCATCGTCCGGGTCCTAGTGGCCGTGGGCGACCAGGTGGAAGTGGGTCAGACCGTCTGCGTGCTCGAGGCCATGAAGATGGAGAACAACATCGCCGCCGAGAAGGCCGGCACCGTAAAAGAGGTGCGGGTCGAGCCGGGTCAGACTGTGGGCGGAGGCGATGTGGTCATGGTGATCGAATGAGCGAGACCAGCGGAGGCGGAGCCGCCGCCGGAGCCGGAGCCGGAGCCGGAGCCGGAGCCGCCAGCGCCGTCGGCGTCAAGGACGCCGCCCGGGCCACGGTCCAGGCCGCCACCGCCGGCCTGGAGGACCTCTCCCACCGCATCCACGCCCACCCCGAGTTGGGCTTCGAAGAGGAGCGCGCCTCGGCCTGGGTGGCCGAGTCGCTATCCGCCGCCGGCTTCGACGTGGAGACCGGCGTGGCCAGCCTGCCCACCGCCTTCGTGGCCACCGCCGGCAGCGGGCCTTTGACCATCGGCATCTGCGCCGAGTACGACGCCCTGCCCGGCATCGGCCACGCCTGCGGGCACAACGTCATCGCCGCCTCGGCCGTCGGCGCCGCTCTCGGCCTGGCCCCCCTGGCCGATGAACTGGGCATCACGGTCAAGGTGCTGGGCACCCCGGCCGAGGAAGGCGGCGGAGGCAAGATCATCATGCTGGAGCGGGGCGCCTTCGAAGGCGTCCACGTCGCCATGATGGTGCACCCCGCCCCGCTGGACATGGTGCAGATGCAATGCCTGGCCGTAGCCCATCTCGACGTCGAGTTCCACGGTAAGGAGGCCCACGCCTCGGCCTTCCCCGAACAAGGTCTCAACGCCGCCGACGCCCTCACCGTCTCCCAGGTGGCCATCGGTCTGCTCCGCCAGCACTTCCGGGGCCGGGACCAGGTCCACGGCATCGTCACCAAGGGCGGGGAGGCACCCAACATCGTGCCCGCCCACACCTCGGCTAAGTACTACATTCGCTCCGACACCCTCTCCCATCTGGACCGCCTGCAGCCCCGCGTCATCCGCTGCTTCGAGGCCGGGGCTCTGGCCACCGGCACCCAGATGGAGTACCGCTACGTCAGCGCCCCGTACTCGGAGTTCAGCGCTGACGACGCCATTTCCTCGCTGTACAAGGCCAACGCCGAGGCCCTGGGCCGGCGGTTCCTGCCCGGCAACACCATGGGCGGGGGCTCCACGGACATGGCCAACATCTCCTTGGCGATCCCGGCCATCCACCCCATGGTCGGGATCGATTCCCTACCCGCCGTCAACCACCAACCCGAGTTCACCGCGGCTTGCATCACCCCCGCCGCAGATAAGGCGATCGTCGACGGAGCGGTGGCCATGGCCTGGACCACGGTCGACCTGGCCACCGATGACACCCAACGCGACCGCCTCATGAGCCGGGCCCGCTGAGCCGGCCGCCGGGGTCGATGCTCAGTCGGCCGCGTCGGCCAGGGCCTCGGCCAGGGCCGGGTGCACCAACAAACTCTCCACGATGTCCGTGACCCGCAGGTTGGCCGTCACGGCCAGGGCGATGACCGAGATGAGCTCGGCGGCGTGGGCTCCCACGATGCTGCCTCCCAGCACCTGGCCGGTGGCCGGGTCGGAGAGGATCTTGACAAAGCCGCGCGGGTCCCCATCGATGAGCGCCCTCGCACTGGCCGCAAAGGGAACCTTCGTCACCCGGATCTTCCTGCCCTCGGCAAACGCTTCCGCCTCAGCCAAACCCACGTCGGCTATCTCCGGCTCGGTGAAGATGGCCGAGGCGGCCTTGTCATAGTCGAGATGGCGGTGGGCCCTTGTGTGCAGACCCATGACGTGCTCGGCCACCTTTCGCCCCTGCATGGATGCCACCGACGCCAACGGCAGCTTGCCCGACACGTCCCCGGCGGCATAGACGTGTTCGACGTTGGACTGGCAATGGTGATTGACCGGCACGTAGCCGCCGTCGTCGATCTTGACCCCGATCTCCTCCAGGCCGAGGTCCTCGGAGTTGGGGACGGACCCGATGGCCAAGAGGGCATGGGAGCCCTCGATGCGCCGGCCGTCATCGCAACGGACGGTCACTGTGCCGCCGGTGTCGCGGTCGATGCCCACGGCCCGGGCCCCCTTGTACAGGCGGACCCCACGGCGGAGGAAGTCGTTTTCCAGGGCCGCCGCCACCTCCGGATCCTTGGAGGGCAGCACCTGCTGTCGGCTGACGATGAGGCTCACCTCGGAGCCGAAGGAGCGGAACATGTGCACGAATTCGACCCCGGTCACACCCGAGCCGATGACGACCAGATGGGCCGGCATCTCGGGGGGCGGGTAGGCCTGCCTGGTCACCAGGACGCGGTTGCCGTCCACCTCGCACCAGGCCGGTACCCGGGGCCGGCTGCCCGTCGCCACCAGCACGGCGTCGGCCTCCAGCTCCACAGTCTCCTCGGCCGTCTCGGCCGTTACCTGGTGAGCGCCGGTCATCCGGCCCGTGCCCCGCAACAGCCGCACCCCCTGGCTGGCCAGGAGAACCTCGACCCCGGTGGCCAGGTGCGAGGTGATGCCGGCGATTCGCTCGGTCACCCCGGCCGGATCGAGCGAGCCTTCCATCGGCAGCAGTCCCATCCGGTGGGCCCGCCCCGTCAGCGACATCACGCCGCCGGTGGCGATCATGGCCTTCGACGGGATGCAGTCCCACAGGTTGGCCGAGCCCCCGATGACGTCGCGCTCCACCATCACCACTTCGGCGCCCAAACGGGCGGCGTGGCTGGCGGCCTGGACCCCGGCGGGGCCACCACCCAGGATGACAAAGCGGACGGTCATGGCCGGGAGCCTCTCAACGGGGCTGGTACACGCCGAACTCGGCCCGCAGCACGTCGCTGACTTCCCCCAGGGTGGCCCGGGCGGCCAGGGCCACCTTCATGGGCACCAGCAGGTTCTGGGTGCCTCGGGCCGCCGCCGACACATCCTCCAGGGCCGCCTCGACCGCCGCCTGGTCGCGCTCATTGCGGGTCCGGCGCACCCGGTCGGCCTGCTGGCGCTGCAGTTGGGGATCGATGGGGAAGACGTCGGCCGGCTCGGCGCCCTCCTCGGTGTAGGCGTTGACGCCGACGATGATCTTCTCCTTGTCATCGATGGCCTTGGCGTAGGCGTAGGCGGCCTGTTCGATCTCGTCCTGCATGTAACCAGCCTCGATGGCCGCCACCGCCCCGCCCATGGCGTCGATGCGCTCCAGGTACTCCCAGGCCAGCCGCTCGATCTCGTCGGTGAGGCTCTCGACGTAGTACGAGCCGGCCAGCGGGTCGATGGTGTCGCTCACCCCCGACTCGTTCTGCAGGATCAACTGGGTGCGCAGGGCGATCTTGGCCGCCCGCTCGGTCGGCAAACCCAACGCCTCATCGAAGCCGTTGGTGTGCAGGCTCTGGGTCCCGCCCATGGCCGCGGCCAGGGCCTGCACCGCCACCCGCACGATGTTGCCCTCCGGCTGCTGTGCGGTGAGGGTCGATCCGCCGGTCTGGGTGTGGAAGCGGAGATGCTTGGATTTT
>DATLUK010000402.1:0-3180 GCA_035533195.1 Acidimicrobiales bacterium
CGAGCTGGAGAAAGTCGGACTCGACATGGTGTGGGTGGCCGAGGCCTATGGCTTCGATGCCGCCACCCTCATGGGCTACCTGGCGGCCAAGACGGAGCGCATACAGATCGCCTCGGGCATCCTGCCGATCTACTCCCGCACCCCGGCCCTCCTGGCCCAGACGGCGGCCGGGCTGGATTACGTCTCGGGCGGTCGGGCCGTCCTGGGTCTGGGTGCATCCGGCCCCCAGGTCATCGAGGGCTGGCACGGCGTCGCCTACGACAAGCCTCTGGCCCGGACCAGGGAGATCATCGAAATCTGCCGGCGGGTCTGGCGCCGGGAGGTACTGACCAACGACGGGATCTACCAATTGCCCCTCCCGGGAGGCACGGGGCTCGGTAAGCCCCTCAAGCTGATCACGCATCCCATCCGGGCCCAGATACCGATCTACGTGGCCGCCCTGGGACCTAAGAACGTGGAAATGACGGCCGAGTTGGCCGATGGATGGTTGCCCATCATGTTCATCCCGGAAAAAGCCAAGTCGGTGTGGGGCGAGTCTCTGGCCAAGGGTGGGGCCAACCGCTCCGCTGATCTGGGCCCGCTCCAGATCTCCGCCGGCGGGATGCTGGCAGTCGGGGACGGCCTGGAGAAGCTGCGCGACGCCGGTCGGCCCATGATGGCTCTCTACGTCGGGGGGATGGGCGCCAAGGGCAAGAACTTCTACAACGACCTGGCCCGCCGCTACGGCTACGAAGCCGAGGCCGAGAGGATTCAGGACCTCTACCTGGACGGCAAGCGGGATGAGGCCGCTGCCGCCGTCCCCGAGGAGTTCCTGGAGAAGACCTCCCTGGTCGGCCCCGAGGGCTTCGTCAAGGAACGTATTGCGGCGATGGCCGAGGCCGGAGTGACCGAATTGAGCATCACCCCTGTAGACCCCGACCCGGTGAAGCTGGTCGAAAAAGTCAAGGGCTGGGTCGAGGACCTCTAAGCCGGGGCGGTGGTGGCCGCGCCCTCCGACGGGCTGCTCATGACGGCTGACGGCTCCGGATTTGTCCCCTGGGCCGTCGGGACCTTGAACAAGCTGGTCCGGTAGTACCGGAGCTCCTCGATGCTCTCCCGGATGTCGTCCAGGGCCCGGTGCCCCCCCTTCTTGTTGGGGGCAGCGCTGACCACTCCCGGATACCAGCGCCGGGCCAGCTCCTTCACCGTCGAGACATCGATCGACCGGTAGTGGAAGAAGTCCTCGATCTCGGGCAGATGGGCGGCCAGGAAGCGGCGGTCGGTGCCAATGGAGTTGCCGCACAGCGGCACGCGGTCCGGATCCAGGTGCTGGGCCAGGAACTCGAGGGTGAGACGCCCGGCGTCGTCCAGGGTCATGGTTGAGGATCGGATGGCGTCGAGCAGCCCACTGCGGCTGTGCATCTTGACCACGACTTCGTCCATGGCGGTCAGCTTTTCCTCCGGCACCCTGATCACCAGATCGGGACCCTCGGCCACGACCTCCAGGTTGTCATCGGTGATGATGGTGGCGATCTCCACGATGAGGTCGGACGTGGGGTCGAGCCCGGTCATCTCCAGGTCCATCCAGGCCAACATGGTTGGATCGTAGGCTGCCGCAGTGGCGACAGAGGTTGGGGGCCGGACGTGAGGTCGAAGCGGTGATCGAGGTCGGCCTGCAGCGACTGGACCCGGACCTGCCCCTTCCGGGCTATGCCAGACCGGGGGATGCCGGCGCTGATCTGGTGGCCCGGGAGGACGCCCTACTGGCACCGGGGGGCGGGAGGGCTCTGGTCCCGACCGGCGTGGCCCTGGCCATCCCGCCCGGCTATGCCGGGTTCGTCCAGCCCCGGTCGGGCCTGGCCCTACGCCATGGGGTCACCTGTCTGAACACACCCGGCCTGATTGATTCCGGCTATCGGGGGGAGATCAAGGTTCTGCTGGTCAACACTGATCCGACCGAGGCCTTCTCCGTGCGCCGGGGGGATCGGATCGCCCAACTGGTGATCCTGGCCGTGGCCGGGGTGACTTTCTCGGTGGTCGATGAGCTGCCTGACACCGAGAGGGGAGAGGGTGGCTTCGGCCACACCGGGTCATGATCCGGCCTCCTGCAACGCGCTGATAGCCTGCACGGTCTCACGCGGACGTGGCTCAGTTGGTAGAGCACAACCTTGCCAAGGTTGGGGTCGCGGGTTCGAATCCCGTCGTCCGCTCCAAGAAACCCCAGGTCAGAGGCCATATCGGCACGGCTGACCACCGTTCCAGAGGGTCGCGCTCTACGAAGGCGGTCTACTACCGAGGGCCAATCGAAGCGCCGGTCTACTAAGCGCGAGGTTGAGAAGAAGGTTGTTTCCCAGGGCCAGCGGCGCCGGAAGCGCGGGCCGGACGGGATCATCCCGGTACGGGAAGGTGTCTGGCGAGTCGATCTGGAGGTCTCCCGAGATCCGGGCACGGGGCTGCGCCGTCGGGTCTCGCGGACGAGCCAGGGATCCCGGGAGGACGCCGCGGTGGCCCTGGCCCGGCTCAAGGTGGCCGACCACGAGAAGCGGCTGCCGGTCGGCGGCCCGAGGATCCTCGACCGTGACCCTTGAGCAGCTGCGCCACTTCGCCGCCACGCGAATGCTGGACGCGGGGGAGTCCTACCGGACCGTCGCGGACATCCTCGGGAATAGCGAGTCGACCCTCCGGCTCCACTACGACGGGCGGACCGACGTCGGCAGGCGCCGGGCCATCGCCGCCCTGGAGATGGCGGACACGGAGGAGGAGGCCCCCTGACGGCTGCTCCAACCTGCTCGTTCTGCCGGCTGGACAAACCTGGGGGAGTGGCCGGCCCCACCTTCGACGTCCACATCTGCCCTGCCTGCGTCGAGCTGGCCAAGGAGATCATCGAACTCCAGGGGTCGATCGGACAGCAGCTGACGAACCCGCCGGAGGACTGAGCCGGTCCGGATCCGGCGGAGGGTTCAGCCTGGAGGCTGCCGATTCCCGACGGGACTTCGCGCTGAGCGCGGACAGACCCCGGACCCGATCACCCGAATAACACACTTATGGAGCATCCCCTAACGGCACTTATTCGGGTGATCCACCTACTTATGTCGGCCATCCTCAGCGTGTTATCGGGGCAGTGGCCCGGCGCCCTTGTGCCGGCTTGCCAGAACTGCCTCCTCTTCACCGATCTTGGCCGACCGGGGGGCGCCCAGGGCT
>DATLUK010000403.1:0-3768 GCA_035533195.1 Acidimicrobiales bacterium
CTCGGCTCGGCCATGGCCCTGTTCATGTACCCCCACGCCATCACCGGGGTGCTGGCCTCCAAGGAGCGCGAGACGATCCGGCGCAACACCGCCTTCCTGCCGCTGTACTCCCTGGCCCTTTCCCTCATCGCCCTGCTGGGCTACATGGCCATCGCGGCGGGGATCAAGACCACCAACCCGCGCCTGGCCGCCCCGCTGCTGTTCCGGGCCATGTTCCCGTCCTGGTTTGCCGGGGTGGCCTACGCGGCGGTGGCCATCGGGGCACTGGTGCCTGCCGCCATCATGTCCATAGCCGCCGCCAATCTCTTCACCCGCAACATCTACAGGGAGTTCTTCCGCCGGGCCGCCACGCCGACGGAGGAGGCCCGGGTGTCCAAGCTGGTGTCCCTGGTGGTCAAGTTCGGAGCCCTGGCCTTCGTGCTCGGCATGAATACCCAGAACGCCATCAACCTCCAACTGCTCGGGGGGATATGGATCCTCCAGACCTTCCCCGCCATCGCCATCGGCCTGTTCACCCGCTGGATGCACCGCTGGGCCCTGCTGGTGGGCTGGGCTGCCGGCATGATCTACGGGACCTACACGGCCTACGGGGTGGCCACCCCGACGGTGCACCACTTCGCCGGGTCGCTGGCCAAGATCCCCGGTCTGGGCCAGACCGGCTACATCGCCCTGACCGCACTGGTGCTCAACCTGGCCGTGTCCGTCGTCCTCACCATCGGGCTGCGCCTGGTTGCTCGCCGGACCGACGGCGGGCCCGGCCCGGTCGGCGCCGCCGACTTCACCGTCGATTTGGGTGACCCCCAGGTGGAACCGGCCATAGTCCCCTGAGGTCAGGGCCCGGGGAAGACACCTGGTAAAGGAGTCTTCCCCGGGCCGCTTACCACCGAAGGTCGGTTATGCGGGTTCCGCCCCTAGCCGGCCACGTTCATCGGGTACTCCCCGGAAATGTCGAAGCCGGTGACGGGTCCAGCCAGCGGCTTGGCCGGCCCTGCGATCGGGCTGGCGGAGCCGAAGTTGTAGACCTTGCCGTTGGCGTCGACCATCCAGTATCCCGGGCCGGCGGCGGACCTGGCGCCCACGATGGGAGCGCTCAGGTGCTGGTTGCCCAGCGATCCGGCGAAGGCGGAGTCACCGAAGTTGAACACCCCGCCGCCGGCGGATATGAGGGCGTAGCCGTGGCCGTCCGTGGTCGGGATGATGGCCACGATGGGCTTGTTGATCTTCTTGGCCCCCAGTGAGCCGAAGAAGGCGGCGTCACCGAAGTTGAACACTCCACCGTCGGCGGCTACGAGCCAGTAGCCCTCCCCGTCGGCGGTGGCGGCCATTCCGACCACTGGGGCGTTGAGGCGGAGGTTGCCGGTCGAGCCCTTGAAGGGGGCGTCACCGAAGTTGAACACTCCGCCGCTGGAACTGAACAGCCAGTACCCAAGGCCCCCTGTGCCTGCGCCGATCCCGCCCGAGGAGTCAGCCGTGGGCACTATGCCGATGATGGGTCGAGCCGGGGTTATGTGCTCGGCCGGCAGCGACGTCGGCGCGAAAGGAGACTGGAGGCCGGCGTCGCCTAAGGCGTAGACGTTGCCGTCCCGCCCGGCCAGCCAGTAGCCGCCGGAGTCCCGGGACGCGGCGAGTCCCACCACCGGCGCGGTGAGCTTGGTAGCCGAACCGAAGTTATGCACCCCGCCGCTGGTCGTGACCGCTCCGGACGCTGAAGCCAGGAAGGCGCCGGCGCCGGTGGCCGGTCGGGTGTAGAGGGGGAAGGCCGCCCCGCTGATCGAGTTGGTCTGGGTGATGGTTCCGTTGCCGAAGCCCAGATTGGAGATCTGGGAGGACGAGGAAAGCCAGACCCCGTAGTACTCGGAGCTGATCTTGTTGGCCGAGATGGTGGTGTTGGTGATCATGGGCGCCGCCGGGCCCGGGATGGCCTCGGCTTCGAGAGCGATGGCGGTGGGCTCGGGGCCACCGTTGGTCTTGCCCCAGTTGTTGAGGCTGAGGGTGTTCCCGGCGATGTCCGTCCCGTTGATGACGTCTCCCGGGGCGTTGGCATGAAGGACTATGCCGGTGGGGACGCTCTGGGTGACGGTGTTGTTGGTGACACTGACATTCTGCAGCTGGGCGCCCACCCCGTCACCGGCCAGGACGATCTGGCCGATCACCGGGCCGAAGGGTCCGAACTTGGCGATGGCGCCGGTGATGGTGTTACCGGTCACGGTGATGTCCTGGACGCCGGGCCCGGAGTTGAAACTGGCCACAACGATCGCACATCCGCCGTAGACCGAGGAGTACTTGTTGTTCGACACGGTGACGTTGACCGACGGAACCTGTTGCGAAGGCCCGGCGTTCGGCGCGGCGGGGTCGACAGGTCCGTCATCGGCCACGCGGGTCCCCCCGGCGTCGTCCCCGCTCACGGTGTTGCCCGTAATGGTGGAGTTCGAGACCCCGGCAAAGAAGATGGCGTCATCCCCGGCCACCTTGGGATTGGGGTTGGTGCCGTCGTTGCTTATCGTGTTGTTCTCGACGGTCACGTTGGAGGTCTCTTCGGCCAGGATGGCGTGATCCGTGGCGTTGCTGACGGTGGCGTTGTTGACCGTGACCCCAGTGACCCCCGGGCCGATATAAATGCCGAGGTTGCAGCCGGTGGCATCCACGGAGCCGGTGATCGTCTGGGCCGGAGTAGCTACGACCGAGGCGGTGAAGCCCGTGGATCCCGCAGGGCTACAGGAAGCGGCGGCGGCGGCGGCGGAGGCGGCCGGCCCGGCCAAGACGGCCATCCCGGCACAGGTGGTGAGAACCGACGCGGCGGCTATCCATCGAATGGTGGGTCTGCTGGAGTCTCGAAATTTCATACTGCCCCCTCTTCACCCCGGCGGGCGCCGGATAGAGGAGCAGGGTAGGTGACCCCCGGAGCGAATAAAAGGCCGTGATCAGCTCCGCTGGCCCCGAGGTGACAGGATCGAGTCGATGACCCCCTCAGACCAACAGGGGGCCCGCTCGAGCGGGCGGAACATGAGCATCGTTTTGGTGGCCAGGGGCCTCATGAGCGCGGCCCGGGCCGTGGCCGGGGTGGTCGTGGCCCTGTATCTCAGTGCCGAGGGCTTCTCCGCCCTCCAGCTCGGCCTGGTCTTCGGTGTGGTGGCGTTGTCCTCGGCGCTCATGAGTGCGGTCATCGGGCTGGCCTCCGACGCCATCGGCCGCAAGGTCTTCCTGATCGTGATCCCCGCCCTGGCCTCGGTGGCGGGGGTGGCCTTTGCCACCTCCCGAGCCGACATCGTGCTGGTGGTGCTGGCCGCCCTCGGCAGCTTCGGGCGGGGAGCGGGGGCGGGGGCGGGCAGCGTCGGGCCCTACCAGCCGGCCGAGGCCGCTTTCGTGGCCGAGTCCGTGCCCGAGGAGTTGCGGACCCGGGCTTTCGGCCGACTGAGCTTCGCCTCCTCCCTGGGCGCCCTGGCCGGCGGGCTCCTGGCCGGCCTGGCCCGGCCGGGACACCTGACCGGCGCCGCCGCCATGGTGGCCTACCGCCCGGCCTTTGTGGCCGCGGCCGTGCTAGCCGGAGCGGCCGGGCTGGTGGCGATCGGGCTCAAGGAGGTCCGCACCGCCCCCCGCCGGCCGGCCGGGGAGCGGCGGCTGGTGTTTCCCCGACGGTCCTGGAACGTGCTGTGGCGGTTCTGGATCACCAACAGCCTCAACGGGCTGGCCATCGGGATGTTCGGGCCCTTCGTCAGCTACTGGTTCCACCGCCGTTACGGGGCCAGCCCGGCCCAGATCGGGCTTCTC
>DATLUK010000404.1:0-3718 GCA_035533195.1 Acidimicrobiales bacterium
CCCCGACGCCAGGGTGGTGGAGCTGTCCCGGATGCTGGCCGGCCAGCCCGACAGCAGCACCGCCCGCCTGCACGCCGAGGAGCTGCTGGAGCTGGCCCGGAGGCGGGACTAGGCGACCCTGGGCGGGACGACCCAGTGCCAGGCCAACCCGACCAGGCTGGGCCCGGTGTGGGCCACCAGGGCGGTGCCGAAGCCGGACAGGAAGCTCTCCACCGGGTCGACCTCGGCCTCGACGGCTGCCAGGAGATGGGCGGCATCAGAGGCGTCCAGGGTGTGCATGGCGATGACATGCAGATCGGCGCCCTCGATCCGACTGCGCCTCCAGTGGCTGAGCAGCCGCTCGCGAGCGGCCTCGTCCCCAAGGGCCGGGCGCAGGGGCCGGACCTTGCCCTGACGTAGCTCGATGACGGGCCGCACGTGGAGGCGGTCGGCCGCCCAACCGGCGGCGGCGGGAATGTGGCCCCCTTTGACCAGGTACTCGAGGGTGCTGATGGAGCCGACCAGGCTGACTTCGGCGGCGGCCTGCCGGGCTGCCGCCGTTACCGCCTCCAGGGAGCCACCCGCCCGGGCCGCCCGCGCCGCGGCCAGCGCCACCAGGGCCTCGGCCCCCGCCGCGGTCTGGGAATCGACCACCTCTACGGGCCCTCCTGCCTCCTGGGCGCCGAGGAGGGCCGCTCGGTAGGTCCCGGACAGCTCTCCGGCCAGGGTGATCACCACCACCCCGTCCCCGGTCTGGGCCCTTTCCACCGCCTTGGCGAAGTCACCTGGCGGAGGGCCGGAGGTGGTGATGCCCTCATCGAAGCGGGCGATCATCTCCTCGGTGTCGAGGGCGGACTCCACCACGGGCAGCCCTCCGATGGCGAGGCCCATGGGCACGATGGTGATGTCCTGGGTCGCGGCCACCCCGGCGGGTAGGGCGGAGGCGGAGTCGGTGACCACGGCCACGGTCACGCCCCGGCCTCCCCGGTCCGGACGCCGCCCCTGGTCCAGTGGTGGTTCATGTGTGCATCAGGCTACGTGTTACCCGGTGGCTACCAGGTGGACCACAGGGGGGATTCGCCAGGACGGTGGGCGGCCCGCGGTAGCTTTGGGGATTCCATACGAGGAGGACCATTGGCCAAGCACATCTTCGTGACCGGAGGCGTGGCCAGCTCTCTCGGTAAGGGCCTGACCGCCTCCTCACTGGGCCGGTTGCTGCGCTCCCGGGGCCTGCGGGTGACCATGCAGAAGCTCGACCCCTACCTCAACGTGGATCCAGGGACGATGAATCCGGATGAGCACGGGGAGGTCTTCGTCACCGATGACGGAGGGGAGATGGACCTCGACCTCGGCCACTACGAACGTTTCATAGACGAGGTCCTGACCAAGGACTCCAACGCCACCACCGGATCTATCTACCGCTCGGTAATCGCCAAGGAGCGCCGGGGGGACTACCTCGGGCGCACCGTGCAGGTCATTCCCCACATCACCGATGAGATCCGCAGCCGCATCCAGCGCCTGGCCACGGATGATGTCGATGTGGTCATCACCGAGGTGGGCGGGACGGTGGGCGACATCGAGATCCTCCCCTTCCTCGAGGCCATACGGCAGTTCCGCAAGGACGTGGGCCGGGACAACGTCTGCTACATCCACCTGACCCTGGTGCCCTTCCTCGGACCGTCCGGGGAACAGAAGACCAAGCCCACCCAGCATTCGGTGACCGAGTTGCGCAGCCGCGGCATCCAGCCGGATGTGATCGTCTGCCGAAGTGACAAGCCCATCTCCGATGGGCTCAAACGCAAGATCTCCAATCTCTGCGACGTGCCCATGGAGGCGGTGGTCTCGGCCATCGACGCCCGCAGCATCTATGAGATCCCCCTGGTGCTGCACGAAGAGGGCCTGGATGCCTACGTGTGCCAGCTGTTGCGCTTCGATGGGCCCCAGTACGACATCGATATAACGGACTGGGAGGCGCTGGTCGAGCGGATCGACTCCACCAACAACCGGGTCCGTATCGGCCTCATCGGCAAGTACACGGTCAAGGATGCCTACCTGTCGGTGTTCGAAGCCCTGCGCCACGCCGGCTTCGCCTATTCCACCGATGTGGACGTGGTGCAGATCCCCGCCGAGGAGGTGTCCGAGCTTCTGGCCCCCCAGCAGTTGGGTGATCTGGACGGGATCGTCATCCCTGGCGGTTTCGGGGAGCGGGGCACCGAGGGCAAGGTGGCCGCCGCCGGCTACGCCCGGGAGAACGGCATTCCCTGCCTGGGCCTTTGCCTCGGTTTGCAGATGATGGTCATCGAGTACGCCCGCAATGTGGCCGGCCTCAAGGGCGCCCACTCCGGTGAGGTCGACAGTGACAGCCCCCATCCGGTCATCGACATCATGGACGACCAGCAGGAAGTGGTGGACAAGGGCGGGACCATGCGGCTGGGGGCCTATATCGCCGTGCTGAACCCGGGCAGTCAGGTGGCCGAGGCCTACGGAACCACGGTGGTGTCCGAGCGCCACCGGCACCGCTTCGAGGTCAATCCCCGCTACCGCCACCGCCTGGAGGATGCCGGCCTGGCCCTGTCGGGCACCTCTCCCGACGGCCGCCTGGTCGAGTTCATCGAGCTCCCGGGTCACCCCTACTGGGTCGGGACCCAGGCCCATCCGGAGTTCAAGAGCCGACCGGACAAGGCCCATCCGCTGTTCAAGGGGCTGCTGGCCGCATCCATCGAGCGGGCCCGCCGACGCTCCGAGCCGGTGATCACGGCCGCCATTGACGTCTTCTCCGAAACCGTCTCTTGATGAGAGGCCCCTCCTAGCCCCGGAGGCCGAGGAGTTCCTTTCCTGGCTGGCCGTGGAGCGCGGTCGGGCCCGCAATACGGTGGTCGCCTACCGCCGGGACCTCATCGCCTACCATGCCTGGCTGGCTCAGCGGCATCTGGCCGTCGGGGAAGTCGATGAAGGGGTCATCCTCGACTACGTAGCCGCGCTGCGCCAGGCCGGGCTCAAGCCGGCGTCGGTGGCCCGGGCCCTGGTGTCGGTGCGCAGCCTGTACCGCTTCTGTCTGCAGGAGGGTGGAGCCGTCTCTGACCCGACGGGCGAGGTGGCGGCCCCCCGGGTGCCACAGGGTCTGCCCAAGGCCCTGGGGGAGGCCGAGGTGGCCTCCCTACTCGGGGCGGTCACGGGCGACAGCGCCCTGGCCCGTCGGGACCGGGCCATCCTCGAGGTCCTCTACGGGACGGGGATGCGCATCTCTGAACTGGTCGGCCTCTCCCTCGGCGACCTGGTCCTGGAAGAAGGCCTGGTCCGGGTCCTGGGCAAGGGATCCAAGGAACGCCTGGTCCCTCTGGGCAGCTGGGGCCGGCAGGCTCTCTCCGACTGGCTGGGCCCGGCCGGGCGCCGGGCCCTGGAGCCGGCCCGCTGGGCCCGCCGGGGCGACGCCGAGGCGGTCTTCCTCAACGCCCGGGGCGGGCGTCTTACCCGGCAGGGAGCCTGGGGAATTGTGCGCCACTACGGACGCAAATGCGGCCTGGATGAGCGACTGACCCCGCACGTCCTACGCCACTCCTGCGCCACCCACATGCTCGACCGCGGAGCCGATATCCGCGTGGTGCAGGAATTGTTGGGACATGCCTCCATATCCACCACCCAGGTGTACACCAAGGTTTCCGCCGAGCGGCTGAGGCTGGTGTACGACTCGGCTCATCCGCGCGCCCGGTCGGGGGGTCGAGGGTAGGCTGCCGCCGTG
>DATLUK010000405.1:0-6782 GCA_035533195.1 Acidimicrobiales bacterium
CCGGGGGAGCCTCCGAGGTGCTGGCCCGCCTCGGACAGGATCTGGCGGGGGTCGCCACGGCGCTGCGTGATGCCTTCCCCGGAGCGTCGAGGGAAGGAGGCGACTGATGAGCCCCGAGGAGGACCAGATAGCGGAGGAACACCGTTGGCGCGACCTGGCGCTGCGGGCATGCCTGCTCGACGGGGTGCTGGACGCCACAGCCGAGATCATGGCGGCGTGTGACGAGCACGGGGTGCTCATGTTCTTCAACCGCGCTGCCCGCCAGCTGGTGGTAGGCGAGCCCGAGCAGGTGGGTCCCGAGGAGCGTCCCCGCCTCTACCGCGTCTACCGAGCAGACGGCACCCTCATGGATCCCGACGGGCTGTCCCTCATGCGAGCACTTCGCGAGCCCCTCATGCGAGCACTTGGCGAGGCGAACGCGGACAACCTCGAGGTTCTGGTCGATGGACTAGGCGGCGGGCGCCGCCATCTGACCGGGGTGGGCCGGAGGCTGAGCCTGGACGACGGGACGGTAGTCGGCGCCGTGGTCGTATTGCGCGATGTCACCGATGAGCGCGCCGCCTTGGACCAGCTCCGCGAACAGGGCCTGCGGGATCCCATCACCGGCCTGGCCAGTCGCCGGCTGCTCCAGGATCACCTGGTCCAGGCACTCAGGCGGGCCGAGCGCAGCGGAGCGACCACGGCGCTGATCGCCATCGACATCGACGGGTTCCGCCAGCTCAACGACACCTTCGGCCACGACGTAGGCGACGCCGTGCTGGTCGAGGTCGGCCGCCGCCTGGAGTCGGCGCTGCGCGGCTATGACACCGTCGCCCGGTCCCACACGGTGGCCCGCCTGGATGGAGACGAGTTCTTCGTGCTGTGCGAGGACGTCAAGGGCGAGGGGGCGGCCTCATCCATCGTCGCCCGCCTGATCGAGGCCATCGCCGCCCCCATGGAGCTCGATGGCCAAGCCCTGGCCGTGACCGTCGGTGTCGGCATCGTGTTGCGCCAAGGCCGCGCCGATGATCCCGAAGAGCTGATCCACGACGCCGAGGTGGCCATGCGCCAGGCCAAGGCCCAGGGCCGGGGCGGACGGGTCTGCTTCTCCGAGGAGATGGGCGCGGCGGCTCGACGCCTCGGCGAGACCGAAGCCAGCCTCGAGCGGGCGCTCACCAATGGCGAGTTCCGCCTCGTCTACCAACCCAAGATCCTCCTGGCCACCGGCCAGATCACCGGGGTGGAAGCGCTATTGCGCTGGGAGCACCCCGAGCGGGGCACCGTCTCGCCCCTGGAGTTCATCCCCCTGGCCGAGCGCAGCGGGCAGATCGTGCCCATCGGCGCCTGGGTACTGGAGCAGGCCTGCGCCCAGGCCGCCGCCTGGGCGCAGGCGTTCCCCAGCCGGCCGCCGGTACAGGTCAGCGTCAACGTCTCGGCCCGACAGTTCGACACCGACATCGTGGGGGCGGTGGTGGCCGCCCTCGACGCCGCCCGGCTCGGCCACGGGTTGCTCTGCGTGGAGCTCACCGAGTCCATCGTCATGCGCGACGCGGATGCGGCCGTGGCCGTCCTGGAGGACCTAAAGGCGGTGGGTGTATCCATATCCATCGACGACTTCGGAACCGGCTACTCCTCGCTGTCCTACCTGCGCCGCCTGCCCCTGGATGAGATCAAGGTGGACAAGTCCTTCGTCGACGGGCTTGGTGCCGACCCCGAGTCCACGGCCATCGTCGCCGCCGTAATCGCCATGGCCCATGCCCTGGACCGGGTGGTGGTGGCCGAGGGCGTGGAGACCGCTGCTCAGCTCCAAGAGCTGACGACTCTCGGCTGTGACTACGCCCAGGGCTACTACTTCGCCCGGCCCCAGACAGCGGAAGATCTCGAGGTGCTTCTGGTGGCCGAGGCCGAGCGGACCTGGGACGGCCACCAGGCGGGGCGGGGCGAGGCCGACACTCGTTCCTCCTACCGCAGCCGGAAGGTGGTGGTGGCCGACGACACGCCCACCGTCCTGCAGCTGGCCCGTCTCAGCCTGACCACCGCCGGGTTCGAGGTCCATGAGGCCACCACCGGTCGGGAGGCTCTGGCTCTGGTCGCGGAGGTGTCCCCCGAGTGCGTGATCCTCGACGTCATGATGCCGGACATGGACGGCTTCGAGGTATGCCGGGCGCTACGGGCCAACCTCGCCTCGGTCGACTGCACCATTGTGATGTTGACGGCCACCTCCTCGCCCGACAGCAAGGCGGTCGCCTTCCTGGCGGGGGCGGACGACTACATCGTCAAACCCTTCGCGCCCCGTGATCTGGTCAGCCGGGTCAGAGCAGCCATGAGCCGCCGGATGCCGTCGGGGGCTTGACGCCAGCTCGGTGGCCCAGCCCCGTAGGGAAGTGCTTCGCTGGCGGCCCGGTCGATAGCGCTGGAGCAGGCAAATGGCCGTCTTGCCGCGGTCGAAGAAGGAGTCCTTCACGCATCTCAGAACAAGGCGTGATCGGGGGACCGCCCAGGCATTCCTGAAGTGCCGAGAAATCTCGTGTCTGGACCAGACTCACGTCGGGGCCGAGGTGGCCTCGCCAGTCATCTGGGAAGCTCAATCGGTGGCCAGGTTGCAATGGTGACCTTGCCAGTGGTGGCGGACCACCCCTACCAACGGCGATAACAAGCCGGAAGGGCGATTAGTGCTTGTGGCGACCGTTCCGAACCTGGAGAAGCGCCCACGTGCGTAGCGGATCCGTGTTCGGGCGGTTGACGACAGAGCGTGCCTCCAGCGTGGCCACCCAGGTGACCAGCGGCTCAAAGGACTGCCCGCCCCACGTGCCCACATGGCCCCGAGGAGTGCTATTCAGCCGCCCTTACTCGTCCCAGGACCCGACCCCACCGTCGCCGTCGCCGTCGCCGGCGCGGCTGGCCCGCCTGGCTGGCGGTGTCGGAACCGCGGGCTCCCTGGCGGGCACGGTCCAATGCCCGGGACAGCTCAGCAAAGGCGCCCGGGCGGTCTGCCTGACGACCACGTCGCATCGCCCCATTCTCGGATGCTTCGGCTCTGTGCCGGTGGATGGCGCTCCTCTCGTACCTGCTGGGAGCGAGCTCAACGAGGAAGGTCCTTCGGGGGGAGCGATCTGGAGGGGAGCGCAGCCCCAAGGCCCCTATGTCAGGCATGGGGCCAAGGACTCCAGCGGCGGCTCTGTATCGCTCGCCCCGAACTATCGGGGCCTGGTGACCGTGCCAAGACAGGCGGCGGCGGACCCAGGCTTCGACCTACTCCAGGCCCTCTCGGAGAACGCCCAGGGCCTCCAGGCGGCGTTGCAGCTTCTCGGGTTGGGCGGCATCGCGGGCCCGGATCCGGGCTTCCAGCTCGTCCAGGCGCCCCTGCTCCCGGACCGCTATGGCCTGGCGCTCGTCCTCTGGCCGGGCCCGCAGACCCCGGAGGAAGGCCTGCCGGGCGTCGGTGGCCCGCTTGAGGCCGAGGCTGCGGGCCACCGCGGAGTAGGACTTGCCCTGTTCGCGTTGGGCCAGCGCATCGGCATCTGTGCTGCGCCGGGGACCGGCCCGGAAGCCGCCCTCCCGATCCTCCCGATCCTCCCGATCCTTGGGCCGATCCGGACGGTCGGGCCTAGGCAGGACGCACCGCCGTGGCCTGGGGCCCCTTGGCGCCCTGCTCGGAGTCAAAATCGACCCGCCGGCCCTCGGAGAGCTCCTTGGAGCCCGTGGCCTCGATGGCGCTGTGGTGGACGAAGACGTCCTTGTCCTCGCCATCGGGGGTGATGAAGCCGTAGCCCTTTGACGCGTTGAACCACTTCACGGTTCCAGCGGTCATCCCCGTCTCCTCTGCCCACGCAGGTTCAAGCTCCAGAGCGGGACGCGCCGGGGGTCGCTCCGGCCTGCGTAGTGAGCCGGGACTAATGGCCCAGCCTATTGGGTGTGCGGCCCACCCCTGGTCGGGACCGGAGGGGGCCGTCCCTCTGGCGGCGGGGCGCTGATGAAACCCGGGGGCCGCCTCGTTCCCGCCTCGGTGGGTATCCATCCCCAGCGCTCCGACCGGGCGAACACGCTGGCTCCTCCGGAGACGACCACGCGCATGTGGGGTCGGATCCGGGCCTTGCGCAGCAGGGAGGTCACATCACCGGTCTGGTAGGGAGTGGCGATGGTGGTGACCACGTCGCGGGCCCGGCCGGTCCACCCGGATCGGCGCAGGTAGGTGTGACGGCCTTGTGCTCGGAGGGGGGGGTCGACGTGCACGACCAGTACACCCCGGGCGGAGGCGGCGCCCGCCCTGACGTTGCCTTTGGCCGCCTGGTCCGGTTGCGACGGGGCGCTTAGCGCGAACCCCGGCGCCCGTCCGCCACCGGTCGCCCAGGGTGTGCGACCGGGGCGCCACTTTCCAACCTCAGCTTGCAATAGCCCATGGCTTGACCCCTTCCAGTGTGTCGGGCCCCCGTTTTGGCAGGCCTCAGCGGACCCGGACCGCCCACGGACCCCCCGGCGGCAGAAAGGAGGACGATGAGCCTTGAGAATCGAACCCCGCTTGTGACTCCGGGATGTCGCGTCGGGTGCGGGGCGAACCGCATCACCCAGCTGCGGCCCCGACCCGGGCCCGGCGTGGACGGACCGTGCTATGAGCCGGTAGGGCAGCGGGCAGCGGGCCGGGCCGGCCCAGCAGGTAGCCCTGGCCATAGGAGACCCCCAAGCGACCAAGGGCGTCGAACTCGGCGGGCGTCTCGATTCCTTCGGCCAGGATGGCTGCCTGGGTAGCGCGCCCGAAGCTCACTAGCGCGGTGGCCAGAGCGGCCCGGGCGGGGCTGGTGTCGATTCCCCGGGTCAGGCTGATGTCCATCTTGATGAGCTCGGGGGCCAGTTCGAGGATGTGGTGCAGGCTGGCCACCCCGGCCCCGGCATCATCCACGGCCAGGCGTAGGCCGGCGGCCCGCAGTGGGCGCAGGGCAGCGCTGAGCGCCTCGTAGTTGGCCACGGCCGCGTGCTCGGTGATCTCCAACACGACCCGGGAGAGGTCCACCTGGGCCAGCCGGGCGGCCAGGGCCGCCGAACAGGCCGTCTCGGCTGAGGCGTTGATGCTGAGATAGGCGGCCCCCGGCACCCGCCCCAGCGCCCCCAGCGCGGCGGTGATGGCGGTCAACTCCAGCTCGACACCCAGGCCGGCCTCGGCGGCATCCGCGAACCACAGATCCGGTGTCCGAACTGGCTCGGGGGAGAACCGGGCCAGGGCCTCGAAGCCCGCCACCGCGGCGCCGGAGAGATCCACGATGGGTTGGAAGACCATGGTGAGCCCGGTGCCGTCCAGTAGCGGGCTGACCCGGTCCACCAGGCGGCGGTGACGCCTTGAGGCCTCCTCCTCACGGCCAAGCTCGTCCTCCACCAGCTCGGCCAAGAACTCCAACAGGCGGGCGTCTCTGGGTCCCAGGCTAGGATCCGGGCTGTGACCCAGCCCGCAGAGGGCACCGTAGAGGTGGCCGTCGGGCAGGTGTATGGGGACTCCGACGTAGCGCCCGATCTGGGCGGTGGCGGTGATCTCGAGACCGGCCACGGCCGGGGCGGTGGCGCTGTCGGGGACGACTTGGTCGATGCGACCCTCGATCATGGCCTGGCAGTAGGTGCCAGCACGCGGAAGCCCCGTGCCCTCTCCCAGTCCGAAGGAGGTTCCGTCCCCGGCCACCATCCGGAAGACCTCGGCGTCCCCGACGAACTCGCCGAGGAAGGCCAAGTCCATGCCCAGGTACCGCCGGGCTGACTCCAGGAGGGCGCGGATGCGCTCGGAGGATTCGCCCTGGTCCTCGCCGGGTCGGCTCTGGGGGGTCTGGCTCGACGACATGTTCCGCTCCTTGGTGTGTAGGCCTGCGCTCGCACCCACCGGCGTATGCAGGTAAGTGCCTTATAGGCCGATATCGGCACCGCTGGAGCACGACTGAAGCAACTGCTGGTGCCGGCCGGCTGGTTCCAGGGCGACCAGGTGGTGGCCCTCGAGGTTCTCACGAGCCAGGTTGCACGAGAGCACGAGGGCCCTACGGACCAACCTCAGTGTTGCTTAACCCCAGCCTCGTCCTGGTGCCGTGCCAAACCTGGCCAATGTACATTCGCCCAGGTCAAAGGCAGATCCGGCCCTGACGAGGGCCATGGTCTCCATCCCGTCTCGGGCTTCGCCCGCCAACCCTGGGAAGCGCGGGCGGCAACTCCGGGCCCGGGGTTCCGATGCAATACTGGCGGTGAGCCAGACGGGGGGATTGACCTTGGGCGGGACGCGTCTTGGGAGGGGGGCGACCGTCGAGGAGATTGACACGGCTCTGGACGAGAGTGGCTACGCCGTCATCGAGGGTTACCTCGACGCCGAGGACGTGGCCGCCAAGAAGGCCGACCTGGAGCGGGTGCTGGCCACTCTTCCGACCGGTCGGAACACTTTCGAGGGGTTCTCGACCAGGCGGATATATGCCCTCTTCGCCAAGACCCGGACCTTCGACCACCAGGCCACGGATCCCCTGATCCTCGGTGCCGTCGGGTCCCGCCTCGGCCCGGGCTTCCAGCTCAGCGCCCCCGTGGGGATCTGCATAGGAGCCGGTGAGGTCCAGCAGCCGGTCCATCGGGACGACGGCGTGTACCCGATCGGCCGGCCCCATGGGGACCTGGTGGTGAACACCATGTGGGCTCTAGACGACTTGACCGAGGAGAACGGCGCCACCGTGGTCTATCCGGGCAGTCACCGCTGGATCGACCGCGGTCCGGAAGAGGATCACGACTCGATCCAGGCCGTGATGCCGGCCGGGTCGGTGCTGGTCTATCTCGGCGGGCTGTTCCACGCC
>DATLUK010000406.1:0-4340 GCA_035533195.1 Acidimicrobiales bacterium
TGATCCGTCGGCATCATCTCCACCACGTTGATGTTGACGTGGGCCGGCTGGAATACCACCCAGCGCACGGCCTCGGCCACGTCCTTCGACGTCAAAGGCTCAGTCCCGGCGTAAACGGCGGCGGCCTTATCGGCGTCCCCACGGAATCGGACCTGGGAGAACTCCGATCCCCCGGCCATGCCCGGTTCGATGCAGGTGACCCTCACCCCCGTGCCGGCCAGATCCGCCCGCAGGTTGAGACTGAACTGGTGGACAAAGGCCTTGGTGGCCCCATAGACGTTGCCGCCGGGATAGGGGTAGGTCCCGGCGGTGGAGCCGATGTTCACGACATGGCCTCTACCCCGAGCGACCATCCCGGGCAACAGGGCCCGGGTGACCCGGGCCAGGCCGAGACAGTTGGTCTGGACCATCTGCTCCCAGTCGGCCAGATCGGCCCCGGCCGCCGGCTCCAGACCCAGGGCCAAGCCGGCGTTGTTGACCAACACGTCCACCTCAGCCCACCCGGCCGGCAGATCCTCGACCACCCGGGCGACCGCGTCGGCGTCGGTCACGTCCAAAGCGAGAGGCAGCACGACCGGGCCCAGCTCGGTGGCCAGGGCGGTCAACCGGTCGGCCCGGCGGCCGGTGGCCACCACCTTCATTCCCTCGGCGGCCAGGACCCGGGTGATGGCGGCCCCGAAGCCGGCGCTGGCGCCGGTCACCAGAGCGATCATGGCCGGGATGCTAGGAGCGGCGCCCGCCGCCCACTCACTCCTCTTCGGAGGAGGCGATGATCCGGTAGATCGGGTTCAGGATGGTGGGCTGGCCCCGCCGGTTGATGACCACACCCTCGGCCACCAGACGCGAGCCGGGCTCGATACCGGGGACCTGACGGCGGCCCATGAAGGTAACGGTCAACCGTCCGCTCGAGTCGGCCAGGACACACTCCAGGCTGGGGGCGCCCGCCCAGGGCTGAACCTTGACCGACCGGACCCGCCCGGCCACCTTGGCCGGCACGCGCTCCTGAGTGTCGGCGATAGGAATGAGCCCGGGGATTTGGAGGGCGGCCAACACCTCATCCACCTGACGCTCGGGGTGGCGCTGACCCGAGCGGTCGCCCGGGCGGCGCTCGCCCACCAGCTTCTCCCAGGCCAGGCGCTCCTCCTCCCGTTGGTCTTCATTCTCGGCCGCTTCCCTTATGTCGCCCTCGGAGGGCAGGACGTCGCGGCGTATCCGACCGGACCGCTCCCCACTGATGCGGGCCAGTTCCCGGCTGACGTCGAAGGGGACGATGGTGGCGGTGACGTTGTCGACCTGACCGAGGGCCAGGACGATTCGATCGGCGGTCTGGTCGTGCAGGAAGCGACTCCACACCCGGCTGTAGGCCCGGCGGGGCAAGAGGACACTGACCTCGGTCTCCGCCCCGGCCGCGGCTTCGGCCGCCAGCTCCAAGGCGGCCCGGGCCAGGCGCCGGTCAGGGCATTCGACCAGCTCCAGAGAAAGGCGGGAGAGGCCCAGCCGGCCCCAGCGTTCGGCCAGGAGGTCGGCCCGGGCCGAGTCCAGGACGAAATGAACAGCTCTGACCTCGCTGGGATTGAGGCTGCGGGCGTACTGGATGGCCCGGGCGGTGGCCAGGTCCAGCCGGTCGACCAGGACGATCACGACGTGGTCGTGCAGGATCCGGGCCTCGGCCGCCCGGGCGGCCACGCCCTCGCCCAACACGGCGGCTTCCAACCGGTACTGACGGTTGAGCCGGATGAGCCCGTACCACATGATCGGGAACAGGACGACCACGGCCCAGGCCCCCTGGGTGAACTTGGTGACGGCAAAGATCAGCACCACCAGTCCGGATAGGACGGCCGCACTGCCGTTGATCACCAGCTTGTGGCGATAGCCGCGCTCGCGGTGGGTCAGGTGGTGCTTGACCATTCCGGCCCCGGCCATGGTGAAGCCGGTGAAGACGCCGATGGCATAGATGGCCACCAGGGAGTTGACCTGGGCCCGGCTGATGATCAGCAGGGCGATGGAGACCACGGCCAGGACGACAATGCCGTTGGAGAAAGCCAGGCGATGGCCCCGGCGCATCAGCTGGCGGGGCAGGAAGGAGTCCTCGGCCACGAAGCTGGCCAGGAACGGGAAGCCGTTGAAGCTGGTGTTGGCCCCGGTGTAGAGGATCAACAGGGTGGACAGCTGCACCACGAAATAAAGAATGGAACCGAAGCCGTGGGAGCCGAATACCACCTTGG
The DNA here is from genome assembly GCA_035533195.1 of Acidimicrobiales bacterium. Classification (GTDB taxonomy): domain Bacteria; phylum Actinomycetota; class Acidimicrobiia; order Acidimicrobiales; family JAJPHE01; genus DAHUYE01. The sequence continues at coordinate 2,226 of DATLUK010000406.1, forward strand.
CTTCCTGGGAGATGACCGTCGGCGTGCCGCTGACATAGGGCAGGGCGTGGGTGAAGCGGGCCAGCAGGGACACGCCCAGCACCAGGGTGCCCAGGGTGAGGCTCATGGCCACCAGGGTCCGACGGGCGTTGTTGCCCTCGGGCGGCTTGAAGGCGGACACCCCGTTGGAGATGGCCTCCAGGCCGGTGAGGGACGACCCGCCGTTGGCGAAGGCCCGCAGCAGATAGAACACGCCGAGGCCCATCAACAACCCGTTGCCCTTGTGACCTAGGGACACCAGCCCGGCGTGGTGGACACTCAACTGGGCCAACCGGCCGGTGGCCGCCTTCCAGAAGCCGACGACGATGACCACCAGCATGGTGACGATGAAGAAATAGGTGGGCATGGCAAAGGCCTTGCCCGCCTCCCGGATGCCGCGCAGGTTTCCGTACAGGAGGATGACGACCACCGCCACGGTGATGGGCACGGTGTAGGGGGTGAGCGACGGCACCGCCGAGGTCAGGGCGTCGGTGCCGGCGGCCGTCTGCACGGCCACGGTCACGGTGTAGTCGATGAGCAGGGCCACCGCCGCGATCTGGGCGATGTTGCTGCCGAAGTTGTCCCGGGCCACCACGTAGGAGCCGCCGGCCTTGGTATAGACCATCACGACCTCTCGGTAGGAGAGCGTGACCAGGAACAACACGATGAGGATGGCCACCGTCACCGGTATCAAGAGGGAGAAGGCGGCCAGGCCGATGATGGGGACCATCTCCCGCAGCATCAGCTCGCTGCCGTAGGCCGAGGAGGAGATGCAGTCCGGGCTGAGCACCCCGAGGGCGACGGTGTTGGCCAGTCGCTCGTTGCGGAGGTTCTCGGTTACCAGCGGCGGGCCGAGGAGGACGCGTTTTAGGCGGTACCCGAGGGATTCGGGGATCTCCTGGGCCGGGTCGATCATCATTTGCCTGGGAGCGTAGGGCCCACGGGCCCTGTGCCCACAGCCGGGCCCCCGACGTCGGCCCCTATCCCCGGCGAAGCATCACCTTCTCCAGGAACTCCCCGTACCTCCCGATGATCCGGTCCCAGCGGAAGTTGTCATCCACGTAGCGCCGGCCCCGGGCCACCAGCTCGTCGCGCAGGCCGGGCTCGTGGAGCAGGCGATCCACCGCCGCCTCGAAGCTCGGGTAGTCCTCGTACCACAGGCCCCCGCCCGAGCGCTGGGCGTGCTCGAGGGTGGCCTCGCAATGCCCGTTCACGATCACGGCGCTGTCCGCCGTCCATCCCTCCACCACAGCCAGGGAGAAGGCCTCGAAGGCCGAGGCCGACACCAGGGCGGCCGACTCCCGGAGGAGGGCCCACTTCGTCTCGTCATCGGCCATCCCGGCGCTGACGACGTCCGGGTCGGGATCGGGCTCCTTGACCACCTGGCCCACCAGCACCAGGGCCAGCGGGCCGGGCCGGCGGGCCTTGTATTCCCGGAAGTAGCTCCACAACAAGTCGGTGCCCTTGTGGTCGTCCAGGTAGCGGGCCACCGAGATGAGGTAGGGCCGCTCCCCCAGCCCGAACCGGTCCCGGACTGTGGTCCCCCTCGCCACCGGCGCCGGCGCCGGCCCGACCTCTTCGTCCACTTCGTCCACGCCCAGGCCGAGGACGATCTGGGGGGTGGCCGCCACCGGGAAGAGGCGGTGGGCCAGCCGGCGCTCCCCGTAGGTCTGGAAGACCAGGGCCGAGGCAGCCTGGAACACGGGTCCGAAGACGGGCAGGCGCAGCGGCGGTTCGTCATGGGTGGCCGGGTGGAAGACCGAACGGTCGGCCACCAGGGGCAGGCCCCTCACCGTCGGGTGGTAGAGGTACGGGTAGAAGGCGATCAGATCGGCCGGGCTGTCCCTGATAGCGCCGATCAGCTGGGAGCACACCGGGCCCTGAAGGTCGATCCACCGGTCGGCGTCTTCCGTAGTGGCGTTGGCCGGGCCGGCGGCCAGGAGGGCCCCGGAATAAGGGTGGAAGCCGGGGTCACGCCCGGCCTCGGACAGGAAGCGGCGGACCCGCACCCCGTTGATCTCCACCTCCCCCGGGTCGTACTGGTTGGCCCAGGTCATGGCGTCGGCCGCGCAGGTGGTGAGGACCTCGACCTCCCAG
>DATLUK010000407.1:0-2660 GCA_035533195.1 Acidimicrobiales bacterium
CGGGGTGGTGGGGCTCAAGCCGACCTACGGCCTGGTGTCGCGCTACGGGCTGGTGGCCTTCGCCAGCTCGCTGGATCAGATCGGTCCCTTTGCCGGCTCGGTGGCCGATGCCGCCCTGCTCCTGGAGGTGATCGCCGGCCACGACCCGATGGACTCGACCTCCCTGGACGCCCCGGCCCCATCCCTGCTCGAAGGGCTGGGTCAGGGCGTCGAAGGGCTGCGGGTCGGCATCGTGACCGAGCTCATGGACGGCGTCGAGCCGTCCGCCGCCGCCGCCGTGGAGGCCGCCGCCGCCGTCCTCTCGGCCGCCGGGGCCAAGGTCGACCGGGTCTCGGTCCCGGCCGCGGTCTACGGCCTGTCCGCCTACTACCTGATCGCCCCGGCCGAGGCCTCCAGCAACCTGGCCCGTTACGACGGGGTTCGTTACGGCATGCGGGCCGAAGGCCCCGGAGCGGGCGGGCCGGGGTCGGGCGACGTTTCGGCCATGTTTGCCGCCACCCGGGCGGCCGGCTTCGGGGACGAGGTCAAGCGTCGGATCATGCTCGGCACTTACGCCCTGTCGGCCGGCTATTACGACGCCTACTACGGCCAGGCCCAGCGGGTCCGCACCCTCATCATCGGGGACTTCGACGCCGCCTACCGCAGCTTCGACGTGCTGCTGTCGCCCACCACGCCCGGCCCGGCCTTCGAATTCGACGCCAAGACCTCCGACCCGTTGGCCATGTACCTATCCGACGTGTGCACCATCCCGACCAACCTGGCCGGCCACCCGGCCGTAACCGTGCCGTGGTGGCCGGAGGGATCCGGTCTCCCCCTCGGGGTCCAGGTGCTGGCCCCGGCCCTGGGCGAGGCCGTCATGCTCCGGGCCGCCGCCGCCATCGAGGCCGGAGCGCCGCCCGCGCCGGTGGCGCCATGAGCGCCACACCCGCCGTGAGCGCCGAGGCCTGGGAGACGGTGGTCGGCCTCGAGGTCCACTGCGAGTTGCGCACCGCCACCAAGCTCTTCTGCGGCTGCCCCAACCGCTTCGGCCAGGAGCCCAACACCCAGATCTGCCCGGTGTGCACCGGCCAGCCCGGCTCCCTGCCGGTGCTCAACCGCATGGCGGTGGAGATGGCCATGCGCATCGGCGTGGCCCTGTACTGCCGGATCGAGCCGTCCATCTTCCACCGGAAGAACTACTTCTACCCGGACATGCCCAAGGATTATCAGGTCAGCCAGTACGACCGGCCGATCAACATCGACGGCTGGCTGGAGCTGCCCAGTGGCGGGCGCATCGGGATCGAGCGGGCCCATCTGGAAGAGGACACGGGCAAGATCACCCACGTCGGGGGGGCCGGCCGCATCCACGACGCCTCCCACTCCCTCATCGACTACAACCGGGCCGGCGTCCCGCTGGTGGAGATCGTCAGCCGGCCCGACATCCGCTCGGCCGTGCAGGCCCGGGACTACGTGGCCGAGCTCCGCTCCATCCTGGTGGCCACCGGCGCCTCGGACGGGAAGATGGAGGAGGGATCGCTCCGGGTCGATGCCAACGTCTCGATCCGGCCTGAGGGGAGCACCGAGTTCGGGACCCGCTGTGAGATCAAGAACCTCAACTCGCTGCGCTCTCTCGTGCGGGCCATCGACTACGAGGTGGGCCGCCAGATCGAGGTCCTGACCGAGGGCGGGCGCATCATTCTCGAGACCCGGCACTGGGACGAGGCCGGCGGGCGGACCACCAGCGGGCGGACCAAGGAGCAGTCCGAGGACTATCGCTACTTCCCCGAGCCCGACCTGGTCCCCTTGGCGCCCGATGCCGGCTGGCTGGCCCGGGTCGAGGCGGCCATGCCCGTCCTGCCCGCCGCCCGCCGGGGCCGGCTGGCCGAGGTCACCGGAGCGCCGACCGAGGACATAGCGGTGCTGGTCGAGTCCGGACTGGATGACCTGGTGCTGGCGGCGGTGGCCGCCGGCGCCGACGCCCGCACCGCCGTCAACCGGGCCACCAACGAGGTGGCCGGCGCCCTGGAGAACGGTCCGCCTCCGCCGGCCGAATCCTTCGCCCGCCTGGTCAAGATGGAGACCGAGGGCGCTCTCACCGCCACCCAGGCCAAGACGGTGCTGGCCGACATGCTGCGCGACGGGGGAGAACCGGAGGAACTAGCCCGGCAAAGGGGCTTTGAGGCCCTCGCCTCCGATGCCCTAGCCGACGCCGTCTCCGCCGCAATCGAGGCCAACCCGGGCGAATGGGAGCGCTTCAAGGCCGGTGAGGCCAAGGTGGCCGGCTTCTTCGTCGGCCAGATCATGAAGGCGACCAGGGGTAACGCCGACGGTGGCGCCGTGACCGCCGAGCTGCGCCGCCGAGCCGGCATGTAGCCGAGCCGGCATATAAAGGCCGAGCCGGCATATAAAGGTTGTGTTGCAAGGGGAATTCGCCCCTTGCCTTCCGGTGTCAGCGGGTTTATGAATAGGAGTACGGCCGTTGACGGTCGTGGCAGGAAGCCCAACCTACAAGGGAGGTTTCCGCAAGTGGATTCGCACCCGATCGAAAGATCTCCGCCCGACAGGGCGACCCGGCGGGCCATCGCCTGAACGGCCCCCGGGGAGCAACCCCAGACCCCGCAACTTGCGGAACGCGGCATCGAGGACCGGCACCCTGTTCCCGGCGCAACTGCAATGCCCAC
>DATLUK010000408.1:0-3979 GCA_035533195.1 Acidimicrobiales bacterium
CCGCCCACCTTGCCGGCCCCATCGTGGGAATGGCGGCCACCCCGGACGGTAAGGGCTACTGGTTGGTGGGCGCCGACGGTGGGGTCTTCTCCTTCGGTGACGCCGGCTTCTACGGCTCTGACGGCGCCGCCCACCTCGCCGGCCCCATGGTGGGGATGGCGGCCACCCCGGACGGTAAGGGCTACTGGCTGGTGGGCGCCGACGGAGGGGTGTTCTCCTTCGGTGACGCCGGCTATCTCGGCTCCCTGCCTGGCTCTGGCGTCCACGTGTCCGACATCGTGGGCATGGCGTCTACGAGTCAGTGACATAACCGCCGTCCTCGCCACGCTGGCGCTGCGGGCCTCGCGGGCCCGGCTTCCCAGTGCCTGCCCCCGGCCGGCGGCGGCCGCAGACCCGCCCCCGGTACCGGACTGAACGCCGGCAACCCGGAAACAGCCTTGACCAGCATTCTTGCGGTTCGCGATGAACCCCCTGACACCCCCCTGGGCCGAATGGCTCGCATCACGGTTCCAACAGTGGTCGACAATCACCTGCACCGGGCCCGACGGGGGGAGAGGGGGGTGGGCGGGGAGGGGTAACTTCGCCGTCTTGAGTGATCAGACCGAATACCGCCAGCACAAGTTCCAGGCCCCGCCCGGAGCGACCGAGATTCTGCTGGTCCGCCACGGGGAATCCGCTCCCCACCGGGAGGGCGAGGACTTTCCCCTGGTGGGCGGGCAGGGCGACCCCCCTCTGGCCCCCGAGGGGCGGGAGGAGGCCGAGCGGGTCGGTGCCAGGCTGGCTCTGGAGCGGATCGACGCCATCTACGTGACCACCCTGCGCCGGACGGCGGAGACGGCCGCCCCCCTGGCCCGAATGACCGGCCTGGTGCCCACGGTGGAGCCCGACCTGCGGGAGGTTCATCTGGGCGACTGGGAGGGCGGCATCTACCGCAAGCGGGTGGTGGAGGGCCATCCCGACGCCATGCGCATGATGCGGGAGGAACGCTGGGACGCCATCCCGGGTGGGGAGAAAGCCGAGGATTTCGAGACCCGGGTCCGCGCCGGCATCGAGCGGGTGGCCGCCGCCCATCCCGATCAGCGGGTGGCGGTATTCACCCATGGCGGGGTGGTCGGGGAGATCATCCGCCAGGTGGCCAACAGCCGGGCTTTCGCCTTCATCGGGGCCGATAACGGCTCCATCTCCCAGATAGTGGTGATGAAGGACCGCTGGATCATCCGGCGCTTCAACGACACCGCCCACCTGTCCCCGACCTTCTCGCTGGTGCCCGAGCCCCTGACCTAGAGACGCCCGGGGCCGGCCGGCCGGAGGCGGCGGGAGCAGTCGAGTCAGCCCAGGGCGGCGCCCACCTCGGCCCCCAGGGCCAGGACCGTGTCGCGCAGCCGGGCCACATCGGGCCCGGCGCCCAGCAGGGAGCGGGAGGCGGAGGGCAACACCCGTTCCGGGCAGGCCGCAAAGCACTGGCCCACGTCGGCCGGCGTCGTCCCCTGGGCTCCCAGGCCGGGAACCAGGAACAGCCCGTTCATGGCGACCAGGTCGATGTCGGCCGGATAATCGTGGGAGGCGGCAAAGACGGCCCCGAACGGTCCCAACCCGTCGGCTCCCGCACCCTCGGCGTCCCGGTTGAGCCGACCCAGGGCCGCCACCATCCCGGCCTCGACGCTGCGCCCGTCGGTCCCCACGGCCGTCTGGATGGCCCGCCCCTCCGGATTGGAGGAGCGGGTGACGATGAACAGTCCCGATCCGGCCGCCCGGGCCCGGTCGAAGAAGGGCCCCATGGCCTCGAGGCCGAGATAGGCGGTCAGGGTCATGGCATCCACCGGGATGGGGGCGTCCGCACCCAGGTAGGCGTCGGCATAGGCCTGGTTGGTGGAACCGACATCACCTCGCTTGGCGTCGAGCAGGACCAGCACGCCGGCCTGGCGCAGCTCGGCCACCAGGCGGGTCAGGGCCCGGATGCCGGCCCAGCCGTGGCGTTCATAGAACGCCGACTGGGGCTTGGTGACGGCCACCGTGCCCACCGCCGCGGCCACGCTGATGTCCACGAATGCCTCCAGGCCCTCGGCGTCATCGCTGAGGCCCCAGGACCGGAGCAACTCACCCGATGGATCCAACCCGAGGACCAGCGGCCCGTGGGTGGCGCGGGCCGCCCTGAACCGTTGGGGAAAGCCGGTGGCGGGGCTCGGGTCCTGGGCCCCGGTGGCGGAAGCGGCGGCGGTGGTCATCGGGTTCCGAGGTTAGGCGCCGGTCGCTTAGCTTCCGGGGGTGGGACTGCACCCGGCCGTCATCGCCTCGGTCTTCGGCCTGGTGTTCCTGGGGGAGCTGCCGGATAAGACCATGTTCGCCTCGCTGGTGCTCTCGGCCCGGGGCCGCCCCGGTTCGGTGTGGGTCGGGGCAGCCCTGGCCTTCCTGGTCCACGTGGTCATAGCCGTCTCGGTGGGAGTGGCCGTGTTCCAAATCCTCCCGGCCAAAGCGGTTGACGCCCTCACCTCCCTTCTCTTCTTTGGCGGCGCCGTCTATGCGTGGCGCTCCCGAGAGGACGAGGAGGAGGAGATGGCCGTGGTCGCGGCCATCTCCCGGGGCCGCACCGTCCTCACCGCCGCCACGGTCATCTTCGTGGCCGAGTGGGGGGACCTGACCCAGGTCATAACGGCCAACCTGGCGCTGCGCTACCACTCCCCTCTCAACGTCGGCCTCGGCGCCCTGGGCGCCATGTGGGCGGTGGCGGCCCTGGCCGTCATCCTCGGCCCCCGCCTGCTGGGTCTGCTGTCGGCCCGACAGGCCCGAATGGTGGGGGCGGTGGTGTTCCTGGCCCTGGCCTTGGCCACGGGGGTGGAGGCGGTCGTGAAATAGGCGGGGGCGGAGGGGACTCAGACCAGGGGAGGCGGAAGATAGTGGGCTGAGCGGTACCGGCCACCGGTCGCTTCCAGTATCCAGGCCGACGCCTTCTTCCAGTCCGGGTGGGGCCCGAGCTCGACGTCTTCGGTGACGGCCAGGTGCTGGAGGATGGAAGGGATGTTGTCCCCGTGGGTGGAGATCACCGTGTCCGTCCCGACCAGGGACATCACCAGAGCGATGGAGTCGGCCGCCCGGTCCTCCCAGAGGGCATCGTCGATGACTACCGCAAGATCCCGGGCTTCGGCCAGGGGTTCGACCGTCTGAACGCAGCGCCGGGCCGGACTGGAGATGATGGCTGCCACCTCGAACTGGTCCAGCCCGGCCACCACCGCCTCGGCCTGGCGCTGGCCCTTGGGATCGAGCGGCCTCCTCCGGTCGTCGCCCTCCCATTGATCTCTGTCCCCGGCGCTGGCGTGACGGAGGAGGATGACGGTCATGGTCTGCTCACGGAGAGATCGTCATCGAGGGCACCCAGGGCCCGGAGGGCGATCAGCCGGCTTGGACCAGGGGGACGACGGAGGTGATGAAGCTGTCCAGCACGTGGGCCTCCCGGGGGTAGCTGAGGCAGGCCTGGGCGGCAGCCGGACCGACCCAGCGGACGGTGTCGACCTCATCGTTGGCTTCGAAGGCGCCGCCGATGGGCTTCATGGCCCAATAACGGACCGTCTTGGGACGGCCGCGCCGGTCCACGTAGCTGGTGGAGGAGAGCTCCACCCCGAGGCGGCAACGCAGCCCGGTCTCCTCCGCCACCTCCCGCAGGGCGGTGTCCTCTTCGGTCCCGTCGGAGGCGTCCACCTTGCCCTTGGGCAGCGACCAGTCGTCATACCGGGGCCGGTGGACGAGGAGGATCTCGATGGCGCCATCGGCGGATCGGCGCCACACCACGCCCCCGGCTGCCCTTACGAACTTGGGGCCGGCCACTTCACCCTCCCCTTGCGGGATGTCTTCTTCCATGCCCGGCTCCAGTCTTGGCGGGCCGCTTCGGCTCGAGAGGCCTCCATGCCGATCAGCTGTCCGGCTACCAGGGCCCGGCCCTGGCCACCCGACCGGGCCGACCGTCGGAGCCACTCGGTGGCGACGG
>DATLUK010000409.1:0-3682 GCA_035533195.1 Acidimicrobiales bacterium
CGGCCGAATCATCGAGGGGGAAGTAGGCCGACACGCCGACCACGTCGACGTCGTTGAGGAACTGGGGCTGGCCGATGACGTCCCAGTTCTGCTCGTAGCCGACCTGGCCCGAGTAGTACTGGCGGGCGCTGGTGATGACCGACTCCCATTGGGCGGTCTGGCCCTCCAGGCTGGTCATCTCGGAACCGAGGAAGAGCAACCAGACGCCATCGGCCTGGGCCAGCTGGGCGTAGTGGTCCATGAAGGCCCGGTAGGAGGCGAAGAACTGGGGGATGGAGCTCGGCTCCATCACGCCCCGCCAGCCTCCCTGGCAGCCGCCGCAGACGAAGATCGGGGTGAGGATGACCTTGAGCCCGGCGGCGTGGGCGGCGTCGATCTCGGTGGTCACCGAGGCGTCGGACTGGGTGCCGCCGTAGGGGCTCAAGGAGGTGGAGGTTGGCTGGTCGGCCCACCACCACACGAACAGCGAGACGGTGTTGACCCCGTCGGCGGCCAGTTGGCTCATGGCCGTGGCCGGGGACTCGGTCTGGCCGAGGGTCGAGACGACCATCCCGGCCACCTTTCCACCGGTGCTGTCGGCGCCGGCCGGCCGGCCGGCCATGGCGAGAGTCAGGGCCAGTACCAGGGCGCCGGCCAGCGCCACCGCCCGGACGAGTCGGGAGGTTCTGGTCGAGGTGGGTTCGGGAGCGGGGGGAGAGGGCGTCTGAGATCCGTGGAGTAAGGCCCGCGACGGGGCGGGGCCAGTGTAGGAACGGCTGTCATCCTCTTTCGGTCGCTCCGTGCCGATCTTTAGAGCGCTTTGTCCGATTGGGTGACCAATGGACCCCGGGAGCTACCGTCGGCGTCGGTGAGCGAGCCCATTCCGACGGCCCCGGCCGACACCTTTGCCTCCACCGGGGTCCGCAGCACCTTCCACGGACCATTTGCCGGGGGCCCTCCACCCGAGGCTCTGGTGGTCGACCCACCCGCTCTCGAGCGCTTCGGGCCGGCTGAGCTGCGCCACATGGTGGTGGTCGGGATCGTGCTGGCCTCGATGATCCTGCGCAGCCTGGCCCGCTGGGTGCTCCGCCGCCCCGTCCGGCCCAGCTCGCTGCCCCGGACGGCCCCCGGCGCCGAGGCCGGCGCCCGGGCCCGACCCGACCGCTCGCTCGTCAACGCCGCCGCCATCGGGCTGGTCGACGCCTTCGAGGCCCTGGGTCCGACCTACGTGAAGCTCGGCCAGCTCATCGCCTCTTCGCCCGGGGTCTTCCCCGCCCCGCTGGCCGACGCCTGCCTGCGGTGCCTGGACGAGGTGGCGCCGTTCCCCAGCGAGACGGCCGCCCGGCTGATCGAGGAAGACCTGGGCCGACCGGCGTCCTCGCTGTTCTCCCGCTTCGAGGAGCGGCCCCTGTCGGCGGCGTCGATCGCCCAGGTCCATGCCTGCACCCTGCCCGACGGGCGGGAGGCGGTGCTCAAGATCCAGCGCCCGGACATCTTCCGGAGGATGAACGCCGACCTGCGGATCATGTACCGCCTGGCCCGCCTGGTGCAGCGGACCAAGCTCGGGTCCCAGATCAACGCCCTGGCCGTGATCGAGGATCTCCACCAGGTCACCAACGAGGAGCTCAACTTCGCCCTGGAGGCCTACCGTCAGAGCCACTTCCGGGACAACATCTGGGCCTTCGGGGACAACCAGTGGATCACCGCGCCCGAGGTCTACTGGGACTACTGCGGGCTCCACATCATCTGCATGGAGAGGATGCGGGGGACACCGATGGATGAGTTTGCCGCGCTGCGGGCCCAGGGCATCGACGGGGAGCTGACCCTGCGCCGAGGCGTCAAGGTGTGGATGGAGGCGGCCCTGGTACATGGCCCATTCCATGGTGATGTCCACGCCGGGAACCTGTGGGTGCTGGAGGACGGGCGCTGCGCCTTCCTGGACTTCGGGATCATGGGGGAGCTGGACGACACCTGGAAGCAGCTATTCAAGGACATGCAGTACACGGCCATGATCGACGGGGACTACTCCCGCATCGTGCGCAACTGGAAGCGGGTGGGCGTGATGGCCGAGGACGTCGGTGACGACGTCTCGGTCGGCCTGGTCATCAAGGCGACCATGGACCCGATGCTGGACCGCTCGATCTCCGAGACCAGCATTGGTGAGCTCATGAAGCAGAACATCGCCCTGGCCGAGCAGTTCGGGGCCAAGGCTCCTCGGGAGCTGGTGCTCACCTCCAAGCAACTCCTGTACTTCGAGCGCTACTCCAAGGAGCTGGCTCCCGACTACAACATGGCCAGGGACCTGTACCTCATCAAGAACGTCTTTCCTGAGGACGTGGCCAAGCGGGTAGCCGAACTCGGTATCAAACTCCCCGACTAGGACCACCGCGGCGGCCTCCTGGCCGTCAGCCCTGCCGGAAGAACGGATTGGCCGGCTCGGCCGCCGCCGCCCGCACGTCGGACAGCTCGGGCTCGCCCCGAGCGCCGCGGCCCAGAGCTCTGGCCGTGGCGTCCCGGTTGTTGGCAAAGACGGCCTCCTCCGAGTCGGCGGCCGGGTCCACCCAGACGGCGGCTATGAGGAGCAGGTCATCGGCCAGCTCGGCCGGGATGATGCCGGCGGCCACGGCGTCGACCACGCCCGAGGCCACCCCGGCCTGGGCCGCCCCCCACGTGAGGTTGGCGTGGGACGTTCCCGCCTCCAGGGCAGCCTTGTTGACGAACAGGGTGAAGGGCTTGACGGCCACGTCGGGGCGGATGACGGTCACGAAGGCGGCGTGGCCGGCCCGGGGGGTGGCCAGGGCGGCGGCCCAGGCCATCTCCACCGGACCGCCCTTGGCGCCCAGCACGGTGTTGATGTGGGCGGCGTTGGAGCCCGAGCCGCTGAAGGCCTCCCCGATCTGGGTGGCCCGCCCGCTCGGAGCGCCGGCGCTCAAGTGGCCGGCGGATCGGGATAGGGCTCGCTCCGCCCATAGCGGTTCATGCGCAGCAGCTCGCTCCCCATGGTTCCCGCCTTGGTGTCATAGGCCAGAAGCCCGACCAGCCGGGCCCGCCGCCCTTGGACCGGACTCACCCGATGCAGCGAGTGGCGGCCTTCGAAGACGAGCAGGGTGCCCGCCCTCATGGGCAGGGTCATCACCGGGGAGGTGTCGGTGCCGTCGAGCACCCCGGCCACCGCCTCGTAGCGCTCGTCCTGGGCCGAGCGGATGAGCGGGGCCACCTCGAAGTCCCCGCCGGCCTCGGAGGCCTCGATGGCCAGGGAGACGACGAAGTCGGTCTGGTCGAAATGCCACTGCAACTCATCCCCGTCCTCCATCACGGCCAGGTTGAGCGCCCCGAAGGGATCCGCATAACGGCAGATCGACCCTCGCCCCAGGATGGCCTCGATGAGATCCTTCATCGGGTCCCACTCATAGAGAAGGCGCAATAGCGCCGTGCGGGGGATCAGGTCGTAGGCCACCGCGCCGAGGGCGTAAGGCCCCAGCCAGCGAGTCGGGTGGCCGACCGGGGCGTCCCCGTCGGGCAGATTGAGGTAGGCCGTACCGATCCCGGAGGACCGGTGGGCCCGGGTGGCCACGGCCCGGGCGTCGGCCACCAGGGCCTCCACCCCGCCCGGGGTGAGGAAGCCGGGCAGCTCACAGGCCCCGGTGGCGGCCAGCTGGGCCCGCCAGCCGACCAGACCCGCCTGGGCCACCGACCCGTCGAG